>NZ_KB890699.1 GCF_000373205.1 Calidithermus timidus DSM 17022 | reverse complement strand
GGGGGGTTGTTCCGACCTTGGGCCTTTGTGCCTGCGCACGTGCACGAGAGCCGTGTTGTCGAGGGGCTGGTTGGGAGGGCCACGCTATTCGCTCGCTTCACCTCTTCTCAAAATCGCTGCCCACAACCTCATCCACTCGGGTGTGTTGCTCTGACTTCGGGTAGCAAACGTAATATTCCTTCGTGTGCTACCTCATAATTCCACCCCGGCCATCTTCAAGAGAGCCCGGCTGCGAATGAGGTCGACCCGAGCCACCAGTCCCCACCAGGATCGAACCTCTATCTGGTGCAACCCTAAAGAACGCACCATCCACCTGGAGAAGGCCTTGCAAGGTGGGCCAGTAGCCCTTGGGCCAGCGATCTGAGTGCATAGCACCCCCTTTTTCACACCTCGGGGGTTCAGATCAAGTAGCACACGAAGGTATGAATAATCCTTGATGGCTTCAAATTCAGCCGCGCGTCGGGCGCTGGCGCTCGCTCGAGTCCAGCAGGATGGTTACCGGGCCGTCGTTGACCAAGTACACTTGCATGTGGGCCTGAAAGACCCCGGTTTCCACGTGCAAGCCCTGTGCGGCCAAGAGGTTGCAGAATTGCTCGTAGAGCCGCTTGCCCTCGTCGGGGGCGGCGGCCTCGCTGAAGCCGGGGCGGTTGCCCCTGCGGGTGTCAGCGTAGAGAGTGAACTGCGACACCACCAGCACTTCGCCCCCCACCTCGGCCAAGCTCAGGTTCAACTTGCCTTCGCCGTCGCTGAAGACCCGCAGTCCCGCGATTTTGCGGGCTAGGTAGGCTGCGTCCTCGAGCGCATCGCCTCGCCGCACCCCCAGCAAGACCACGAACCCCACGCCAATCTGGCCCACGCTCTGGCCATCTACGACCACCCTGGCTTCGGATACCCGCTGCACCACCGCACGCATGAGCTTCAGGCTACAAGCTCTGGCGTGGCGCGACAAACATCGCGGCGGTTCCGGGACCGGGTGAACCCGGTACACCCGGGGAACGATCCCCTTCGGGACGGAGCACGCTCCGTGCACCCGGGGGAGAGTACCCCAGGCAGCGCTATACCCCTCACCCGACGCATGAGACGGCATTGGCCTCTTGTTCAGAGGCTATAGGCGTAGAAGCCGTAGACCCCAGGGCCGGTGTGGGTGGAGATCACCGCCCCCACCTCGCTGCTGCTGCGCTCCTCGATGGGCAGGCCCGAGCCGCTGATGGCCTCCTTGAAGGCGGCCACCGCGCTGGCGTCGCCGTTGTAGAGGTAGTAGATGCGGATGCGCTTGCGACCCTGAGTCCAGGCTTTGAAGCCTTCCACCATTTCGGCCAGCGCCTTTTTCTCGCCCCTGGCCCGTCCGACGGGCTCTACCCGGCCCTCCTTGATGGTGAGGATGGGCTTGATGCCCAGCAAGCTGCCCAGCAGGGCCTGGGCTCCGCCGATGCGCCCGTTTTTCTTGAGGTACTCCAGCGTGGCCAGCGAGAAGAGCACCTTGTGGTCGGTGCGGATGCGCTCGAGTTCGGTCATCACCGAGCGCAGGTCGGCTCCTTGCTCGAGCAGTTCCTTGGCCCGCTCGACCATCATCCCGATGCCCTGGGACGCGGCCAGGGAGTCGAAGATGGTGATCCGGCCAGGAAACTCGCTGGCGGCGAGCTGGGCCGATTGCACGGTGCCCGAGAGCTTGGAGGAGATGTGGATGGAGAGTACGTGGTCGGTGCTTTGCAGGGCTTTCTCGTAGGCCTCCTTGAAGTCTTGCGGGGAAGGCTGGCTGCTGCTGGGCAGCTCGGCTCCGGCGCGCACCCCCTCGAAGATGTCGGTGGGCTTGATCTCCACCCAGTCCTTGTAGACCTTGCCTTTGAAGTTGACGTACAGCGGGACCACCTGTACCCCAAGTGCTTGGGCCTGCGTGGGCGGCAGGTCTGAGGTGGAGTCGGTCACCAGTCCGATTTTCATCTTTCCTCCTTAGTAGCCCGCAGAAAAGCACCCCTGCGGGAAGGGCGATGGCTGTGTCTTTATGACGGTGAAAGTCTAGCATACGGGGATGCGATGCGCCTCCTAAGCACCTAAGGCTCGAGGCCAAGCGCCGAATAACGCCGCTGGATTGGCCTTTGGGGATGGGCGGATGAGGTGTTGCCTGCCGCGCTTGTACGGTATACCAAGGGGTGGTAGATTCTGTCGATATGTGGCGGGTTCTGGTTACGGATGAAATGCGGCTGGGCGAAGTGAGAAACGGGGACATCCGGCTCGACTACAAGCCCAACATGCCCCGCGAGGAAATCCTCAAGGTGATCGGAAGCTACGATGCCCTCATCACCCGCAGCCGCACCCAGGTGGACGAGGCACTGCTCGAGGCTGGGAAAAATCTCAAGGTGGTGGGCCGGGGCGGCGTGGGCGTGGACAACGTCGACCTCGAGGCCGCCAGCCGCCGGGGCATCCTGGTGGTCAACGTGCCTGAGGCCAACACCCGCTCAGCGGCGGAGCTGGCCTGGGCGCTTTTGCTCGCAGCAGCGCGGGGCGTGGTGGATTCGGACCGCAAGATCCGCGAAGGGGTGTGGGACCGCAAATACTTAGGCCTCGAGCTCGACCGCAAGACTTTGGGCATCGTGGGGCTGGGACGCATTGGGGGACAGGTGGCTCGCTTCGCCAAGGCCTTCAACATGCGGGTGCTGGCCTACGATCCCTACATCCCCCGCACCCGTGCCGAGACGCTGGGGGTCGAACTGCTCGACGACCTGGCCGACATGCTGCGCCAGTGCCATTTCCTCACCGTCCACACCCCCCTCAACGAGGAGACCCGTGGCCTCATCGGGCGGCGCGAGCTGTACCTGCTACCCAAGGGCGCGGTGGTGGTCAACGCGGCGCGGGGTGGGATCATCGACGAGAAAGCCCTCACCGAGGTGCTCTCCGAAGGCCACCTCTTCGCAGCGGGCTTGGACGTCTTCGAACTCGAGCCCCCCAACGTCGAGCACCCGCTGGTGCAGCACCCCAAGGTCACCCACACCGCGCACCTGGGAGCCAACACCTTCGAGGCCCAGGACCGGGTAGGGGAGGCGGTGCTCGAGCGCGTCATCGAGACGCTGCAGGGCAACTTAGCCTACGCGCTCAACACCGGCTTCGACCCCGAGGGCTTACAGATGTTCCAGGGCTGGCTGCCGCTGGGCGAAGCGCTGGGCAGGCTGCTGCCGCAGATCACCCAGGGCCGCCCGCAGGCGCTCGAGGTCACCTTCTACGGCGAGTTCGAGAAAAATCCCGATCCCATCGCTTCGGCGGTGGCTAAGGGTTTGCTGGGGAGCGTGCTCGAGGAGGGCGCGGTCAACCTGGTCTCGGCGCGGCCCCTGCTGCGCGACCGAGGCATTCACCTCAGCACCCGTCACGTCGAGCACCCACAGGACTACCTTCAGGTCATCGAGGTGACGCTGGAGACCGATAAGGAGACCCGCAGGGCCCGCGGGGCCGTGCTGGGCGGCAAGCCCCGCATCGTGGGTATCGACGGCCACAGCCTCGAGGCCTTGCCCGAGGGCTACATGCTCATCTGCGTCAACCGCGACCAGCCCGGCGTGGTGGGCAAGGTGGGCACCCTGTTGGGCAATGCGGGCGTGAACATCGCCGGGATGCAGCTTGGCCGCGACCACCCCGGTGGCCACGCGCTGTTCGTGCTCCTGGTTGATGAGCGCCCCAGCGAGGCGACGCTGGAGACTCTGCGTGGGTTGGACGTGCTGGAGCGCGTTGACCTGGCGGCGTTGTGATCGGCTAGACTGGATGCCATGTCGGTATACCGTCGCCGCCTGCTGACCCCCGGCCCGGTTGAGCTTCACCCTAAGGCGGTTGAAGCCCTGGCCCGGCCCCAACTGCACCACCGCACCGACGAAGCCCGCAGCCTGTTCAAGGCTGCCAGGGAGGGCTTAAAGCAAGCCTGGAACACCCAGGGTGAGGTGCTGATCCTCACTGGATCGGGTACTGCAGCCATGGAAGCCCTGGTGCTCAACCTCTTCGCGCCGGGCGAGCGGGTGTGGGTGCCCGTGCACGGCAAGTTCAGCGAGCGCTGGGCCGAGATCGCTCAGGCCATGGGCCTGGAGGTGGAGCGGCTCGAGCTCGAGTACGGCAAGAGTGTGGAGCCGGGTCTGCTCGAGGGGCTCGAGGGGCCTTTCCACGGGGCCTTGCTCACCCACTCGGAAAGCTCGACCGGGGCTCTCAACGACGTCAAGGAGCTGGCGAAGGCTTTCAAGGCCCGCTTCCCTGAGGCGCTGGTGGTGGCCGATATGGTCACCAGCCTGCTGGTGAGCCCGGTGGCGCTGGAGCTGTGGGGCGTGGACGCGGCGGCCTCAGGGTCGCAGAAGGGGACCATGTGTCCACCGGGGCTGGGTTACGCCGCGCTTTCACCCAGAGCCCTGGAGCGCCTCAAGCCCAGGGGGTACTACCTCAACCTCGCCAAGGAGCTCAAGGTGCAGAAGGAGGGGGAATCGGCCTGGACGCCCGCGATCGGTCTGGTCGCGGCGGTGGCCGGAGTGCTGGGCGAGGTGCTGCCGCAACTCGAGGACCACCTCTGCCTCAAGGCCAAGCAGAACGCCCTGCTCTACGAGGCGGGCGAAGCTGCCGGCTTCAAACCTGTCCCCGAGGTCAGGAGCCCCGCCACCACAGCTTTCTACCTCCCCGAGGGGGTGACCTACGCTAGGCTCAAGGAGGCTTTTGCGCTGCGCGGGGCTACCATTATCGGCGGGCAGGGCGCGCTCAAGGGCAAGATTTTCCGTGTCTCACTGATGGGATATAGCGACATCTACGATGCCTACGCGGTGGCCGAGATCATCCGTGAGGTAGCGGCTTCGTTGTAGAGCGCTCTTCACAAATATCGAGCTATCCAGGACCAAAAATCCTTTGTCCTGGACAGAACAGTGGCCGCCGGGATAGGCGGCCACATCTGTGAAGAGCGCTGTAAGCCGAGGCCAAGCGCCGGGCGCGGGCTTCACACCTGGAACACCCCCACGCCCATCTGCTCGCGCACGGGGTTGAGCGCGCAGGCCTCGAGGCTTCTCACCAGCCACTCGCGCGTCTCGTGGGGGAAGATAACCTCGTCCACCCACAGCCGCGCCGCCGCGTAGCGCGGGTCGAGGGTTTCCTCGTAGCGGCCTTTGATGCGCTCGTAGAGTTCCTTGAGGTCCTGGTCGGTGGGGGCAAGCCCGGAGCGCTCGAGCTTGGCAACCTCGATTTCCAGCAAGGTCTTGGCGGCCTGCGCCCCGCCCATCACGGCGTACTTGGCGCTGGGCCAGGCGTAGATGAAGCGCGGAGCATAGGCTTTCCCGGCCATGGCGTAGTTGCCCGCGCCGAAGGAGCCGCCGGTGATGAGGGTGATCTTGGGCACCACCGAGTTGCTCACCGCGTTGACCAGTTTGGCCCCCCTCCGGATGATGCCCTGCTGCTCGGACTCCTTGCCCACCATGAAGCCGGTGACGTCCATGAGGAACAGCAAGGGGATGAAGCGCTGGTTGACCTCGAGGATAAAGCGGGCGGCCTTGTCGGCGGCCTCGGCGTAGATCACGCCCCCCACCTCGATCTTCCCCGACCCGCCGGGAAGGGCAGGTTTTTTGATGATGGTGCGCTGATTGGCCACGATGCCCACTGGGAAGCCGCCCAATCGGGCATAACCGCACACGATGGTCTCGCCGTAGCTACCCCTGAACTCGTGGAACTCCGAGCCATCCACCAGCCGGGCGATCACCTCCCGCACGTCGTAGGGGCGGGTGCTGTCGGGTGAGACCAGGCCGTAGAGGTCTTCGGCGGGGTAAACCGGTTCCACCGGAGCGATGCGCTCGCGGGCCCAGGGGGCGAGTTCGGGGGCAGAATACAGCGCGGCCAGGGCACGAATGCGCTCGATGGCAGCCTCGTCGCTGGGCTCGTAGAAGTCCACGGTGCCCGAGACCTCGGCGTGCATGCGGGCTCCGCCCAGTTCCTCCGAGCTGACCTCCTGCCCGATGGCGGCTTTTACCAGGGCGGGCCCGGCCAGGTAGAGCCCCGAGCCCTCGGTCATGATCAGCGCGTCGGTCATCAGCGGCAAGTAGGCCCCGCCCGCCACGCAGTTGCCCATGATGGCCGAGATCTGGGGGATGCCCAGCGCCGACATGCGGGCGTTGAGATAGAAGATGCGTCCGAAGTCGTCCTGGTCGGGGAAGACTTCGTCCTGCAGGGGCAGGAAGACTCCGGCGGAGTCGACGAGGTAGACGGTGGGGATGTGGTTCTCGAGCGCGATGGTCTGTGCCCGGATGACCTTCTTGGCGGTGATGGGGAAAAAGGCCCCGGCCTTCACGGTGGCGTCGTTGGCGACGATCATCCAGTCACGCCCGGCAATCTTACCGATGCCCGTGACCACGCCCCCACCAGGAGCCCCGCCCCATTCCTCGTACATGTGCCAGCCGGCATAGCTCAGGATCTCCTGAAACCCGCTCTGCGCATCGATCAGCCGGGCGATGCGCTCACGGGCGGTGAGCCGCTTGCGGGCGTGCTGCCGCTCGATGGCCTTCTTTCCCCCACCCTGCCGGACGAGCTCGAGGCTGCCCCTGAAGTCGGCGATGCGCTCGACCCAGGCGTCCTTGTTCTGCTTGAAGGTCGGGTTGTCCCGGTCCTCGGGCTTGAGTGCGCTGCTGAGCATGGGTAAAGTCTAACGGATTTTTGCGGTCAAGCGCTAATTCCGTTAGGCTTCTGTGGGCTTGGGGCTAAGGGTCGCTCAAGGTGCCTGGCGTACGACCTCTTCGTAACCTTTTCCCGCCTTCACTTGCAGTTTTCGGGTATCCTAAAGGCCAGACGACCCCAGCCAGCGAAGCCAGCGGTTTGTGGGGTCTTTGGCTCAGCGCGCGATTCTCCCTACGCCTGAACCAAAGACCGGGCTTCGCTTGCCAATGGCGGAAGTCGGGGAGGCTAACCTTGAAACTCAGCGCCCGTTCTCACGACGCTTTGCTCTCCCGCATCAGCTCCAACCCCCACGTGCTACGCGGTCGGCCCCGCATCAAGGGGACCCGCATCGCTGTGCACACGATCCTGGAGATGCTGGCTTGTGGCCTGTCGGTAGAGGAGGTGCTCGAGGAGTACCCCGCCCTGAGCCTCGAGGACGTGCAGGCTGCGCTGCTCTACGGCGCGCGCATGAGCAACTACGAGTGGATCGAGCTCAACGTCTATGACGACCCTGAAGATCTTGCTGGATGAGAACATCCCCCTGACCGTGTCATGGTGGCTGCTCACCGAGGGCCACGACGTGCTGACGGTGCGTGACGTGGGCTTGTCGGGTCGTTCGGACGAGGCCCTCAACGCCTATTTGCACCGTGAGGGCCGCATTCTGCTCACCCTAGACCTCGACTTCAGCGATCCCATCAAGTTGCCGGTGGCTGCCGGGCGCATCGTGCTGCACCCCGACGTGACCGATGGCGAGCTCATACGCCGGATGCTGCGGCGCTTCTTCGCGCTGGGCTTGCCCCGCTTCGGCGAGCTCTACGTAGTGCAGCCCGACGGTATCGCGCGGTACGATAGCCAGGCATGAAATGGGTGGAATGTCCTAGGGATTCCTGGCAGGGCTTCAAGGGCTTCATCCCTACCGCGCAAAAGGTCGCCTACCTCAAGCGCCTGCTCGAGGCCGGGTTTACCCACCTCGACCTCACCAGCTTCGTCTCGCCCAAATGGGTACCCCAGCACGCCGACGCTGAGGCGGTACTGGCCGAGCTGCCTCCACCGGAGGGCCGGGAATACCTGGTCATCATCGCCAATGAAAAGGGCCTCGAGCGTGCCCTGCAAGCCCAGGGCGTGACCAGCGTGGGCTATCCCTTCTCCATCAGCGAGACCTTCCAGCGCAAGAACGTGGGCAAGACCATCGCCCAATCCTGGGAGCAGGTGGCCCGCATGCGCGAGATGGCCCCAGACCGGCTGAACTTCGTCGTTTACCTCTCGATGGCTTTCGGCAACCCCTACGGCGACCCCTGGAGCCCCGAGCTGGCCGTAGAGTTTGTGGGCCGTTTGCGCGAGATGGGCATCCACGAGATCGCCCTGGCCGACACCTACGGCGTGGCAACCGCCGAGGTCATTGGCAAGACCCTGGAAGCCGTGGTGCGAGCCTTCGGCCCCGAGGGTATCGGGGCCCACCTGCACTCGAGGCCCGAGACCACCCTGGAGAAAGTGGACGCGGTGCTGGCGAGCGGGGTGCGCTGGCTCGAGGGCGCTCTGGGGGGAATCGGGGGCTGCCCCTTCGCTGGGGACGATCTGGTAGGCAACCTGGGCACCGAGCGGGTACTGCCCCATCTGGCCCGGAAGGGGCTCGAGGTCGGGGTGCGGTTGGGGTCGCTGGCCGAACTCGCCGGGGAGGCTGTGCTGCTTCGCACCCGTTATGCCTGAAAAGGGCGAGCCTTTGGGCTCGCCGCACGGCTATGAGTGCGGATTGCGCCCTCAGGCTTCGTCGTCGGTAACCACCACCACCATCGTCTGGTAGGGGCTGAGAACGTCGCGGTGGATGGCCTGCATCTGCTCCACCGACCGCCTCACCATCGCCGCAGCCACTGCCACGACCGCCAGCACCGCCAGGAACAACCAGACCATCTGCCGCCTCCTTCGTTGGCTTCAGGGTAGCGCAGGGGGCAGGTAGCGCCTGCCAAAAATGACCACAGCCCGCGGGGCAGATCGTCACACCCGGGCTGTGTTGTTCGGGTCAGATCAACCCAGCTTTGCCCGCACCAACTCCACGATCTCGTCGATGGTGTCGGCGACGGGCACGCCGGCGGCGGCGAAGGCGGCCAGCTTGGACTCGGGGGTGCCCACGTTGCCCATGATGATGGCTCCGGCGTGGCCCATCTTCTTGCCCTTCGGCGCGCTACGCCCGCCGATGAAGCCCACCACCGGCTTCTTCATGTGGGCCTTGATGTACTCGGCAGCGTCTTCCTCGTCGGAACCGCCGATCTCGCCGCAGATCACCACGGCTTCGGTCTCGGGGTCGTCGTTGAACATCGGGAGCAAGTCTTTGAAGGTGGTCCCGATGATGGGGTCGCCGCCGATGCCGATGCACGTCGAGATGCCATAGCCCGCGTCGGAGAGGGCCTTGGCGGTCTCATAGGTTACGGTGCCCGAGCGGCTGATGAGGCCCACCTTGCCCCGCTTGAATACGTTGGCGGGCATGATGCCTAGCTTGCACTCACCGGGGGTGATGAGGCCAGGGCAGTTGCCGCCGATGAGGCGCACGTTGCCCATGGCCTTGATCTCGGCTACAGCCTTGACCATGTCCAGGGTGGGGATGCCCTCGGTGATCAGCACCACCAGCGGGATCCCGGCGTGGGCGGCCTCGAGCGCTGCGTCCGCTGCGCCCGGCGCGGGCACGAAGATGATCGAAGCGTCGATGCGGTGATGGCGGGTGGCCTCCTTGACCGTGTCGTAAACCGGAATCCCCTGGGCCATCTGTCCGCCCTTGCCGGGCGTCATCCCGGCGACGACCTTGGTTCCGGCCTTCATCATCTGCTCGGCGTGGAAGGCTCCCTCGCGCCCGGTGATGCCTTGTACGAGAACTTGGGTGTTTTTATTCACGAGGATGCTCATCGGGCACCTCCGGTCATCGCGACGATGGCCTTGGCGGCTTCGATAGAGGTCGGGTACATATAGATGGGACGGCCCTCGAGCAGCTTCTTGGCCTCCTCCTCGGCGGTTCCGGCGACCCGCATGGCCACGGGCTTGGTCAGAATGCCCTCGTCCATCGCCCGGATCACGCCCTTGGCCACCTCGTCGGCGCGGGTGATGCCGCCGAAGATGTTGATGAACACGCCCTTGACGTCGGGATCCTTGAGCACGACTTTGAGCGCGTTGTACACGATGTCGGCTTTGGCTCCGCCGCCGATGTCGAGGAAGTTGGCGGCCTTGCCCCCCACCCGCTGCACCAGGTCGAGGGTGTACATCACCAAGCCCGCGCCGTTGCCGATGATGCCCACGTTGCCCTCGAGCTTGACGTAAGCGAAACCGTAGTTGGAGGCCTCGACCTCGAGGGGGTGTTCGGCCTCCTCCTCCCGCAGGCGGGAAAGCTCGGGGTGGCGGTAGAGAGCGTTGTCGTCGAGCACGATCTTGGCATCGGCGGCGACGACGTCGCCGCCGGCGGTCACCACCAGCGGGTTGATCTCGGCAGTCGAGGCGTCGATGCCCTCGTAGGCGTGATAGAGCTGCACGAGGATCTGCGCCAGCTTGTTGAGATTGCCCTCGAGGCCGGCCTGCTTGACCAGCTCGCGGGCCTGGAAGGGCCGCAGGCCCTTGTGGGGGTCAATGGGATACTTGATGATCGCCTCGGGGCGCTCGGCGGCCACCTCTTCAATGTCCACGCCGCCTTCTTTGGAGAGCATCAGCACCACGCGCTGGGTCACGCGGTCGAGGATGAGGCCAGCGTAGTACTCCTTGGCGATATCGACGGCTTTGGCCACCAGGACTTTTTTAGTGATGAAGCCCTTGATGTTGAGCCCCAGGATCTGGCCAGCCTTCTCGCGGGCTTCCTCGGGTGTTTTGGCCAGCTTTACGCCGCCCGCCTTGCCTCGGCCACCGGTGTGCACCTGGGCCTTGATCACCACCGTGTCGCCAAACTCGGTGGCGATCTGCTTGGCTTCATCGGCGGTGTAGGCGATTCTGCCGGGGGGAACCGGTATGCCGTATTTCGCCAGGATCTCTTTGGCCTGATACTCGTGTAAGTTCACCGTTGCCTCCTAAAGCACTGTGAGGGTATAGCCTCAGCCGTGGCGTATTATACGTGTTTACCTGTGGGCTCAAAAAAGCCTCTCCAGGCTTTTGCGGATGGGCCTGGTCGGCATGAACCCAAGCGGACGGCGGAGTGGGGCCGACTCAGATTCGGCGCTGGCTATCGGCAGCCATCAAGGCCTCGATGGCCTTTTGCCAGTCGCCGCTGCGGGCTAAGCTGGTGCCGACCAGCACCGCGTCGAAGCGGCCGGCCAGCGGCCGCAGTTCCTCGGGGCGGCTGTAGCCCGACTCGGCGACCAGCAAGCCCTCGAAGCCCCTCGAGCGGGCCAGCTCGCCCAGGCGGGGGGCGGTGTCCATGTTGACCTTCAGGCTCACCAGGTCGCGGTTGTTGATCCCCAGGATGGAAGCACCGGCCTCCAGGGCGATGTCCAGCTCGCGTTCGTCGTGGATCTCCACCAGGGCCTCGAGGCCGCTCTCTCGCACGAGCTCGAGGTAAGCCCCGGTCAGCTCGCCCAGCGCCGCCACGATCAAGAGCACCGCCGAGGCTCCCAGGGCGCGGGCTTCGGGGATCTGCGAAGGGTGTACGGTGAAGTCCTTGCGCAACAGGGGTAGCCGCACCGCCTGCCGCACCGCCCGCAAGTCCTCCTCGGAACCGGCGAAGTAGTGCGCTTCGGTGAGCACGCTGATGGCGCGAGCTCCACCCTGCTCGTAGGAGCGGGCTACGACGGCGGCGTCCAGCGGGGCGATATCGCCCTGCGAGGGGCTTTTGCGCTTGACTTCGGCGATCAGGGAAAGGCCCGGCAGGGCCAGGGCCTGAGAGAACGAGGGAATGGGCTGGCTCGGGTCGGGGCTAAGGCGGTAAGGTCGCGCCGACACCTCGGCCAGGCGGCGGCGGCAGATCTCACCCAGCACGCCGGGGACATCGTGAAGGCGTGGTATCACCGCACCATGCTATCAGAAGGCGCCGATGGTCGATAGCGGATAGCTGAAGGCCAAACGCAAGACGCCTTGGCCCTCGACGTTCTTGGCTGCCGACATTTTCCGGTATTCAGCCCTCGGTGCTTCCCGGGGCCAAATGCTAGATAAGCTCTCATTCTAAACCGACGGAGTGGCTCTACTCTGAAAATATGGGTGTCGTGCTTGCGCTTGGCGGGGGTGGTGTGCGAGGAGTAGCCCATCTGGGGCTGCTCAAAGTTTTACGTGAAGAGGGCATCCCCGTCGCGGGCATCGCGGGCAGCTCGGCGGGCTCGCTGGCTGCAGCCATCTATGCCTTCGACCTACCGCTGGAGCCCAGCTTTGTCCTGCACACCCTCTACGACCCCGAGCTCGAGCGCCTGCAAAAAAGTGGCAAGTTGCACCAGATGGTGCGGGTGATGGAGTTCTTGCGCAAGCCTACCCTGGCCGAAGGGCGTTACTACCAGGAAGGGCTCTTCAGGCTCTTTGGCACCAGGCAGATTGAGGATAGTCCCATTCCGCTGGTGATCCAGGCCGCCGACTTCAATACCGGCGAGCTCGTTGCCCTGCGCTCGGGCTCGGTGGCCGAGGCCATCCGGGCCAGCAGCGCGATTCCCAGCATCTTTCCGCCGGTGCGCTGGAATGGGCGGGTGCTGGTCGATGGTGACGTGGCCGAAAAGGTCCCGGTTACTGCGGCGCTCGGCCTGGGGCTGGGGCCGGTGGTGGCCTTCGATGTTTCCAACCCCTACATCTGGAGCGAACCCAAGACCGCCCTCGAGGCCGCCTTGCAGGCCGGGGAAGCCTCACGTCGCCGCTTGGTCGAACTGGCGCTGGGCCGGGCCGACTTGGTCGTGCGGCTCAATCCGTCTCAACCCATCGATACCTTTGACGCTGCGCAGGCCGGAGCGCTCTTCGAACTCGGGCAAAAGCGCGCCAGGGAGGTTCTGGGCGAAATCCGGCGCCTGATTCAGCCGGCGCGGGAGCGGAGTGTTCCCGCGCCGCACTGGTGGTCACGGCTGTTCAAGTTGGCGCAGAAGGCCAGCTAGCCCGGCTGTGTAGGCAACGAGGGCGAAACCCGCGATCAGCAAGGCCCACAGCGGCAGTTCGGCCCGCAGGCTGATCGCCGCGAGCAGCAGGCTCGTGGAGAGACTAGCCACATCCAGCAGGGCGCTGGCGACGTGACGGGTTCTTTGCTTGCTGATCCTGGCCAGCTGCTTGCGTCGCAGTAACCAGGCCCAGGCGGCCAGGGCGATGCCCAGGTACACCGTCCCAACCCAGCCGGGTACCGCGCCAAGGGGCTCGAGCAAGGTGAACGCCAGCGCGGCCAGCAACAATTGGGCCACCCCACCCACGACGTAGAGCAGTACGTAGCCGCGTCTGCGGTGCGGCAGGGGCGCTTGTGGCTCGAGCAGGGCCTCGAGCAGGGATGGGGTGAGTGGGGCGGGCATCGCTTCAGGTCTGCACCGGCTTGCGGCCCAGCACGAAGCGCTGCCAGGCGTAGACGGCGGCGAAGAGGGCGATGCCGATGAAGTCGCTGACGTAGCCGCTGGAGACCAGCAGCAGCGCCGCAGCCAACATTACCAGCCGCAGAAGCCAGGGCACGTTTCCTGAGAGGTAGCCCATGGTCGCTACCGCAAAAGCCGTCATACCCAGCAGGGCCGTCACCGCGATCCACGCGCCCTCGCCGAAGCTACCCACCCCGATCAGCAGGATTTTGGGATCGAAGACGATCATGTAGGCCAAAAGCGCGGTGCGCAGCTCGTAGATGAAGCCCTGTACCCCGGTCTTGAAGGGATCGCCCTTGGAGATGGCGGCGGCGGCGTAAGCCGCCAGGGCCACGGGTGGGGTGGAGTCGGCCATGATGCCGAAGTAGAACGAGAAGAAGTTGATGCAGATGAGCAGGATGGCCACCTCGTTGGTGCCGAAGGTGAGGCTGCCGTAATTGAGCCCGGCCTCGCTCCCCAGCTTGAACAGCGTGGGCACGATCAGCGTGGCCATGATGACGTAGTTGGCGGTGGTGGGCACCCCCATGCCCAAAAACAGGCTGATGAGTTGGGCCAGCACCAGCGCGCCGATGAAGTTTCCGAAGGAGAGCGTGCGCATGATATCGGCCAGGCCGGTGCCCACGTTGGTGATGAGCACCACCCCCACGATGATTCCGGCCACCGCGGTGGCGATGGCGATGCCCACCATATTGCGCGCGCCGCTCTCGAGCCCATCGATAATCATCTGCGCCCCCGAGCGCAACCCCAGCAGCAGGTCGCCCCTGCGCCAGCCGCGGTAGAGTTCCTGAGCCAAGACCACCAGGATCAGCACGAAGACCGTGTAGAGCGCGGAGGTGTTGGGGGTGAGGGGGCCGTTGATCCCGGCGCGGAAGGGGTTGTCGAAGAGCAGGCAGTACAGCAGGAAGCCCAGCACCAGCAGGTAGTGCAGCCCGCCGCGTAGGGTCTTACCGAAGTCAGGCAGTTCGCTGCGGGGCATCCCGCGCAGGCCCAGCTTGGCGGCCTCGAGGTCGGCCACCACCAGCAGCGAGCCGTAGGCCAGGATGGCGGGCAGGATGGCGAAGATGATGATCTGAGGGTAGGGTACGCCCAGCAGGTCGGCCATGATGAAGGCCGCCGCGCCCATCACCGGGGGCATGAGTTGGCCGTTGGAGGAGGAGGCCACCTCGATGGCCCCGGCCTTCTCGCGGGTGTAGCCCGCGCGGATCATGGTCGAGATGGTGAAGTTACCCCCGGTCACCACGTTGGACACCGAGGAGCCCGAGACGATGCCGTTGAGTGCTGAGGCGATGATGGAGGCCTTGGCCGGCCCGCCGCGCACCCCGCCCAACAGGCTGTAGGCCAGGTCGGTGAAGAACTGCCCGGCTCCTGCCCGGTCCAGGATGGCCCCGAAGAGCACGAATACGAACACCGTCTCCGCCGAGACTGCGATGGGGGTACCCCAGATGGAGTCGTTGGTGTTCATGAAGAGCTGGTTCATCAGCGAGCGCCAGGTCGCCCCCGCGTGCAACTCGCCCAGGATGCCGGGCAACTCGACCTTGATCAGCCCCGCCGGCCCTGAGAGGGCAAAGAGCATGAACAGCCCCGCGATGATGGGCATGGCCGGTCCGATGGCCCGCCAGGCCGCCAGCAGTAGCATGACCACCGCACAGGAGGCTACCAGGATGTCGGTGGGATTGCCGAAGCCGCCGCGCTCCTCGAGGATGCCCCGGTACTCGAACACCGCGTATAGTGCCGAGCCCACGGCCACAGCCCACAGCACCCAGTCGAACCAGGGAACCCGGCTCTTTGAGCTGCGCTTGCTGAAGGGGTAGACCAGGAAGACCAGGGCGAAGGCGAAGGCCAGGTGGGTAGCCCGCCAGATGAGGTCGTTGAGGGTGCCCACATAGGTCGCATACATCTGGAACAGGCTCCAACCTACTGCCAGCCCCAGCACCAGCCAGCGCACCCAACCCTGGGGCTTGCGCGAACCGAACTCGACTTCTTCCAAGATCAGCTGAGCCTTATCTGCTTCCATGAAGCTCCTTCGGGACAGAACGCGAAAAATATACGCCAATATACCGCCGAAAAAAACCGGGGACGGGCATACCGTCCCCGGCAGAGCCACGCCCTTATTTCAGCACGCCAACTTCCTTGTAGAAACGCTCGGCTCCGGGGTGCAGCGGCACCGGCAGGCCCTTTACCGCCCCCTTGAGGCTGAAGTAGCGGGCCAGGTTGGGGTGGATTTCCTTGAAAGCCTTCTCGTTGCCGAGAGTGACCTTGAGGATGTTGTACACCGCGTCGGCGCTGAGGGAATCGGCAGCGATCCACATCGACTTCACCGCAGCGGTAATGGTGCTCACCGACTCGCCTTTGTAGGTGTTGCCGGGGACGACCACCTGGTCGTAGAAGGGGTACTTCCGCTGCATGGCTTTGATCTTGTCAGGATCGATGGGCACCAGGTTGACCTGGGTGGTCATGGCCAGGTTCTGGATAGCGGAGGCCCCCAAGCCCACGGTGTAGAACATCGCGTCGGCCTTGCCCTCCTGGAGCTGGGTGATGCCGGCTGAGGCGCTGGCGCGGATGGCCTGGCCCAGATCCGAGAAGCTCAGGCCATAGGCCTCGAGCACGTGGCGGGTGTTCTGCTCGGTGCCCGAGCCCACGTCGCCCACGATCACCCGCTTACCTTTGAGGTCGCTGATGGAGGCGATCTTGGAGTCGCGGCGGGTCACCACGTGGATGACTTCGGGGTAGAGGATCGCCACGCTGCGGATGGATTTCACCGGCTTGCCCTCGAAGGCCGGGATGGTGCTGCCGTTGTAGGCGTAGAAGGCGATGTCGTTTTGCACCAGCGCCATCTGGAGTTCGCCCGAGGCGATGGCGTTGATGTTGAACACGCTGCCGCCGGTGGAGCGGGCGTTGGACCGGATGTTGATGTTGGCATCGTTGATGAGCTTGGAGATGCCGGTGGCTACGGGGAAGTACACCCCGGTGGTGGAGCCCGAGCCGAAGGTGATGAAATCGGCGGCCAGGGCGGACGCGCTCAAAACAGCCGCACCGATTATGCCCAATACAGCAGGTTTGCGCATGCTTTTCCTCCTTCGCGCGAACATTATACTTAAGCCTCCCCTATACGGCCAGCGTATGATCGCCGACAATAACGTTCTTAACGCGAATCTTTTTGATCATTCTGGCGTCTGGCCGACTGATATGGAAAGCTTTGGAGCCGAGCACCGAATCATTCGTGCGTAACGTGCGGCGGATCAAGCCAGGCCCAGGGCGGCTCGAGCGGCCTGGGCGTCGCGGGCGATCTGGGCCTTGAGCTCCTCGAGCGAGCTAAATTTCATCTCGTCGCGGATCTTGAGCCCGAACTTCACGGTGAGCTCCTGGCCGTACAGGTCGCCCTCGAAGTCGAACAGGTGCACCTCGAAGCGCAGAACCCGGCCTCCGAGCGTGGGGCGATAACCCACGTTGGCGACAGCCCCGTATTCCCCTTGGTGGGTTTGTACCCACACCGCGTACACCCCCAGCGGCAGAACCTTCATGGCCGAGACCTGCAAGTTGGCGGTGGGGAAGCCCAGGGTGCTCCCCAGATGGTCGCCCTCGACCACGATGCCCCTGGCTGAGTAAGGCCGCCCCAGGAGCACGCGGGCTCCTTCGACGTCGCCTGCTTTGAGCAGCTCGCGTATCCGACTGGACTTGACTGGGCCGTTGGCCAGGTCGGGCCGCGGGGCGAGGCCTTGAGGCAGCTCGAGCAGCGGCAGGACGCGGATGGGAGCTACGGTTGCCAGGTCTTCGAGGCCACCGGACCGGCCTCTGCCAAAGCGGAAGTCCTCGCCCACGTAGATCAGGCGGGCCTCGAGGCCGCGCAGGTCGCCCAGGAACTCGCCCTTGTCGCGGCGGGCGAACGCTTCGTTGAAAGGCACGATCAGGGCGATTTCGACCCCGAGGCCGCGCAGCAGCTCGGTTTTCTCGGAGAGGTCGGTGAGGAAGCCCTCGCCCTTCATGAAGACCTTGCTGGGGGGGTCAAAGGTATACACCAGCAGCGGCATGTGGTGGGCGTGGGCGTCCTGAAGGGCCTGCCGCAGCAGGTGCTGATGGCCCAGGTGCAGGCCATCGAAGCTGCCCACGGCCACCACCTTAGGGCCGGGAGGGGCATCTTGGGGGTCATTGATCAGCAGCATAGTCGCTGAGGTGGAACAAAATTCCGGCCATGGCCGAAGCCGAGATCTGCACCCGATTCTCCCGCGCAGCCTTGAGCACCTCGTGGGGATCGTGCCACTCCACTACGATATCTTCGTCGTCGTCGGGGGTGCCAGAGGCAGGGCGCAGGTTGCGGGCCCTGAAGACGTGGAGCTTCTCATCGCAGAAGCCGGGGCTGACGTAGAAGCTGCTCAGGTACTCGAAATCCCCCGTGAGCTGAGCCTCCTCGGCGAACTCGCGCCGGGCGGCCTCGAGGGCTTCCTCGCCTTCTTCGATCAGGCCGGCGGGGATCTCGAGGGTGTCGCTGCCGATGGCGGGCCGGTACTGCCGAACGAAGAGGATTTTTCCCTCCTGCTCGGCCACGATGCACACGGCATGTTTGTGTTCGACGATCTCGAATTTCTCGTCCTCGATGGCCAGGTTGAGGATGCGTCCTTGGTAGAGGTAGCGCCTGTGGGGCATGGGGAGAGTATATGGCGTCGGGAGCGGGGGGTTGTAGGGGCTTGCCTTCGATAAACTAGGCTCCATGTTACTCATAGGCGACGTCTGGACCATGACCGAGGTGGGTCGGGCGGAGGCGGTGCACCTCGAGGGCGACCGCATCACCGACGTAGGGCTCGAGCACGACCTCTCAGCCCGTTACCCCAGGGCCAAGAAATTCCGCTTTGAGCGCATTACGCCGGGCTTGCACGATGCGCATACGCACCCGCTGGGTTGGGGGGAGCAGCTGGAGTGGCTCGACCTCTCGGGCGTTCACGACCCCCGCGAGGCGGCGCGCCGGGTGGCGGAACGAGCTAAGGGCCTACCGCCGGGGACCTGGATTCGTGGGGCGGGCTACCTCTTCGACCACTACCCGCACCGGTCGCTCCTGGACGAGCTGGTTCCCGAGCACCCGGTCTTCCTGCGCAGCCGCGACCTGCACTCGGGTTGGGCCAACACCCGCGCCCTCGAGCTGGCCGGGGTCAGCCGGGATAGCGCCGACCCTGAGGGGGGAGCCATCGTGCGCGACGGGATGGGGGAGCCCACGGGCTACCTGCTCGAGACCGCCCAGGGTTACGTCCAGCGCATCCTACCGCCGGGGAGCGTGGCCGACCTCGAGCGCGGCCTGCGCGACCTGGCCCGCCGCGGCTACACCGCCACCCACCACATGGGCTGGTGCCCGCTGGAGTACCCCGAGGAGCTGGCCCGCTCGGGGCGGCTGCCGCTGCGGCTGTGGTGGGCCATGGACAAGGACAACTGGCGGGGGGTAGAGCCCGGCTGGCGGGGGGATTCGCTCGAGGTGGCCGCGGTCAAGTTCTTCGCCGACGGGGCGCTGGGCAGCCGCACCGCCTGGATGATCGAGCCCTACTCCGATGGCACCCATGGCATCGTCCTGGACCCGCTGGAGTACATCCGCGAGCAGGGTGAGGCCGCGCTCAGGGCGGGTTTCGGCGTGGTGACCCACGCCATCGGGACGCAGGCGGTACGGGGGCTGCTGGAGGTCTACGCCCAGCTCGCCCCCCTGGCCTCTGCTTCCCGCCCGCTTCGCATGGAACACGCTCAGCACGTGCGCGACGAGGAGCTTCCCCGCTTTGAGGGCCTGCCCCTGGCCCTCTCCATGCAGCCCATCCACGCCCTCGAGGACGCCGACCTGGTGCGCCACCACCTCCCCGGCAAGGAGCACGAGGCCTTCCGCCTACGCGACCTGTGGAACACCGGCCTCCCCATGGCCTTCGGCTCCGACGCCCCGGTGGCCCCGCCCGACGTGCTGGCTGGAATCCAGGCTTCCCTGCACAATCCGCTCAACCCCGCCCAGTCCCTCACCGAGGAAGAAACCCTCTGGGCCTTCACCCGCGGCGCCGCCCTGGCCGCCGGCTGGCCCCATCACGGCCTGATCCGCCCCGACGCCCCCGCCGACCTGACGCTCTGGGAGGGCGGGAAGCCGGTGGGGCGGGTGTTCCGGGGGGAGGTAGAGTTGGGGTAGCTGGGGCGCCGAACGCTAACCGCATGGGCCCCCGTGCCCGCCCTCGACCGTTCCCCTGGAAGCTGATATCCACCGCCCTCAATCCCAGCTCCCCCGCATTTTGGTACACCAAACCGTGTAAACTTATGCCCAAGTTGCCCCAGGGCGACCGTTCCCTATGATTCAACCCGTCGTTGATCCGCTCTACGATCAGCTCAAGCGCGAGGTGGACTTGCTGGGCCGGGCGCTGGGCAAGGCCATCGTGGACCTCTCGGGCCAGCAACTGTTTGCCCTCGAGGAAGACGTTCGCGCCCTCAGCAAGCACCTGCGCCAGCAGCCTGGAGACGTCGAGGCCCGGCAGAAGGTGCGCGACCTCGTCGCCCGGCTCGACCTCGGCAACCTCGAGGGCCTGGTGCGGGCCTTCTCGACCTACTTCCACCTGGTCAACCTGGCCGAGGAGCGGCACCGCGTGCGGGTCAACCGCTCGAGGGAGCAGGCTTCCACGCCGGAGAGGCCCCGCTCGGAGTCCTTCCGGGCGCTGGTGAAGCAACTCAAGGCGCAGGGCTTGAGCTTCGAGCAGGTCAGCGACCTGTTGCGGCGGCTGCGCTTGCACCTGACCTTCACCGCCCACCCCACCGAGACCCGCCGCCGCACCGTGCGCCATCACCTGGCCGAAGCCGAGCGGCTTCTGGAGGCTCTGGAGCGGGGCGAGGCCGCCGAGGAGGACATCCAGGCCCGCGCCGCGCTGCTGTGGGGCACCCTCGAGCTGCGCCGCAGCCGCCCTACCGTGCAGGACGAGGTCAAGGGGGGGCTCTACTACCTGCCCGCCACCCTCTGGCAGGTGCTGCCCCGGTTGGTGGAGGGGCTCGAGGCCGCCGTCGAGGCCGAATATGGCCAGCGCCCTGAACTCAGCGTGCCCATCGTGTTCCGCAGTTGGATCGGCGGCGACCGCGACGGCAACCCCAACGTCACCCCCGACACCACGGCCTGGGCGCAGAGCTACGCCCGTGAACTGCTGTTGGGTCGCTACGTGGAGGCGGTGGACGCCCTCATCCGCGACCTCTCGCTCTCCGACGAGCGCCTGCCTGTACCCCGCGAGGTGCGCGAGGAGGCCGAGGTGGCTGTGCGGCAGCTGGGCCTGCCCGACCGCTTTGCCGGAGAAAGCTACCGCCGCTACTTAATGAGCCTGCGCTACAAGCTGCGGGCCATGCTGGGGGAGCAGCCTGGGGAGGGCTACAGGCTACCCGGCGAGTGGCTGTTGGATTTGCGCCGGGTCGAGCAGGGCTTGAAGCAGGTAGGCCTGGGGAGCGCTGCCCGCCGGGTCGTTCGCCCACTGCGCCTGCGGGCCGAGGCGCTGGGGCTCGAGCTGGTGGCCTTGGATTTGCGCGAGGAGTCGCGTCAGCACAGCGAAGCCGTAGCCGAGCTGCTGCGCATCGCCGGGGTAGAGGAGAACTACGCCGCCCTCGAGCCCCCCGCCCGCGCCGCGCTGCTCACCCGCGAGCTGGCCACCCCCCGCCCGCTGGCCCCGGTGGGCTACAAACCCCAAGGCCGGGCGTTGCAGGTGGCGCTGGGCGCGCTAGCGGTGTGGAAGGCGCGAGGGGCCTACGTCGTCAGCATGACCCACCATCCCAGCGATCTTCTGGAGGTCTTCACCCTGGCCCGCGAGGTCGGGCTCTACCGGGTGGGCAAGGCCCTGCCCTTTGACGTGGTGCCCCTGTTCGAGACCCTCTCCGACCTCCAGGCTGCGCCACAGGTGGTGGACGAACTGCTTCAGAACCCTGTATTCAAGGCCCATGCCCAGGGGCGGGGGGTATTCGAGATCATGATCGGTTACTCCGACTCCAACAAGGACGCGGGCTTCTTGGCCGCCAACTGGGCGCTTTACCGGGCGCAGGAGGCCATTACCGAGGTGGCGGCACGCCACGGGGTGCGGGTGAGTTTCTTCCACGGGCGCGGCACCAGCACCGCGCGGGGCGGGGGCAGCGCGGGCCGGGCGCTGGCCAGCCTGCCGCCGGGCACGGTGGGCACCCGCATGCGCCTGACCGAGCAGGGCGAGGCCCTGGCCGACCGCTACAGCCACCCCGACCTGGCCTACCGCAACCTCGAGCAGCTGCTCTACCACCTGGGCCTGGCCGCCGCCCGTGACACCTATGGCCAGGAAGCGCCGATGAAGCCCCTCTGGCGCGAGGCGCTCGAGCACGCCGCCGAGGTCTCCACCCGGGCCTACCGCGAGCTGTTGGCCCGCCCCGGCTTCTTCGAGTTCTACGAGCACCTCACGCCCATCCGCGAGATCGCCGCGCTCAACATCGCCAGCCGCCCGGTCTACCGCTCGGGCCGGGTGCGTGAGATCAAGGACCTGCGGGCCATCCCCTGGGTGATGTCCTGGACGCAGGTGCGCTTGCTGCTGCCCGGTTGGTACGGCCTACAGGCGGGTCTGCGGGCCATCGAGCCCGAGCTGCGCCGCGAGATGTACCGCGATTGGCCCTTCTTCAAGAGCACCCTCGAGGCCGCCGCCCAGGCCATGTCGGTAGCCGACCTCGGCATCGCCCAGGAATACCTGCGCCTGGTGCCCCCACAACTTGCCCAAAGCTTCTTCCCCGACATCGCCGCCGCCTTCGAGGAGACGCGGGGGCTGCTGGAGGAGACCTTCGAGGGTCCCTTGCTGCACAACCGCCCCATTTTGGCCCGCCAGACCGAGCTGAGAAACCCCTACGTCGACCCCATCAGCTACGTGCAGGTCGAGCTGCTGGCCCGCTACCGCCAGACCCCGCCCGAGGCCCCAGAGCGCACGGGGCTCGAGCGGGCCCTGCTCTTCTCGCTGCTGGGGATCGCCGCCGGGCTGCGCAACGCGGGGTAACCTCCCCAAGCCTGTCTGCCTCTGGCATAATGGCTGGGGGAGCACCCCCGACTTTTTTAGAGGAGACAACGCATGAACAATTTTCCGGGTTGGAGCCCTGCCCAGCGCGTGGGGCTGTTTGTGGACACCCAAAACCTGTACCACTCGGCGCGCGACTACTACGACAAGAACGTCAACTTCGAGAGCCTCCTGAGGTACGCCACCGCCCAGCGGCACCTGGTGCGGGCCACGGCCTACGTGGTCGAGCGCGAGGGCGACACCTCGGCGTGGCCCTTCATCTACAAGCTCAGCACCATCGGCTACCGTGTGCGCCGCATGAACCTGCACCTCAAGGAGACCACCGACGAGGGCAAGCCCATCTACGAGGGCAACTGGGACATGGGCATCGCCGCCGACATGGTACGCCTGATGCACACCCTCGACGTGGTGGTGCTGGGCTCGGGTGACGGCGACTTCGTCGACATCGTGGAGGTCCTCATGGAGCGCGGCATCCGCGTGGAGGTGATCGCCTTCAAGGAGACCACTTCCCAGCGCCTCATCGACGCGGTGGACCGCTTCGTGCACCTGGCGGACATCCCCGACCCCTTCATGCCGGGCCGCGAGCGGGCTGGTACCCTGCCACCTCAGCCCCAAGGGTGAGGGGCGGCTTCGTTTCGGGTTTTGCCGTGAATATGAATCGGCTTGACGACTACGACTACCACCTGCCCCCCGAGCTCATCGCCCAGCAGGGCGTCGAGCCCCGCGATGCCTCGCGCCTGATGGTGCTGCACCGCGCGGACGGGCGGCTCGAGCACCGCCTCTTCCGTGAGGTGGTGGATTACCTGCGCGAGGGCGACGTGCTGGTGCTCAACCAGAGCAAGGTCATCCCGGCACGGCTCTTCGCCACCAATCCCCAGGGCACCCCGGTCGAGGTACTGCTGGTGCGGGAACTATCCCCCGAGGGGCGCGGGGGCGTCTGGGAGGCCATGCTCAAGCCCGCCAAGCGGGCCAAGGGCGGGCTGCGCTTCGCCGACGACCTGGAGGCCGAGGTGATCGCCGTCGAGGAGGATGGGACCCGCGTGCTGCGCTTCTCCGGCAACGTGTGGGAACACCTCGAGGCCCTAGGCCAGACCCCGCTGCCGCCCTACATCCACGAGCCGGTCGACCCCGAGCGCTACCAGACCGTCTACGCCCGCACGCCGGGCTCGGTGGCGGCTCCGACGGCGGGCCTGCACTTCACGCCGGGGTTGCTGGAGCGTATCCGCGCCATGGGCGTCGAGACCCACTACGTCACGCTGCACGTGGGCCCCGGCACCTTCAAGCCGGTCAAGGACGACCCCGACCGCCACACCATGCACGCCGAGCCCTACGAGGTGCCGCTCGAGACCGCCGAGGCCGTGGGCCGCGCCAAGGCCGAGGGCCGCCGGGTGGTCGCGGTGGGGACGACGGTGGTGCGAACGCTCGAGTCGGCTTGGCAGGGAGGGCAGCTTCGCGCAGGCCGGGGAGAGACCCAGCTCTTCATCCGCCCCGGCTTCACCTTCCGCGCCGTGGACGCACTCATCACCAACTTCCACCTGCCCAAGTCCACGCTCTTGATGCTGGTCTCGGCCTTCGCGGGCCACGAGCTGACCATGCGGGCCTACCGCACTGCCGTCGAGCAGCGCTACCGCTTCTACAGCCTGGGCGACGCCATGCTGATCGTGTAGGGTAGGGTAGAACGTCCGCTAGCGGGGGATCTGCTCCTCGCTGAGGAAGCGGGGCCTGACCCAGCGCACCTTTTCCACCTCGCCGTCGAAGCGTACCAGCGCGGCCACGCGGGCCCTGGAGTACACCCGGTGCGGTTCACGGGGGATGAAGGCGGTCACGATGTCCACCCAGCGGGGCTGGGCATACTCGAGCACCACGTGCAGCGGCAGCCGCAGCCGCGGCGGAAAGGCCATGTAGCCCAGCACCAGCATGCGCTGATCTTCGGGGTAGACGGCCAACTCGCGGCCCCACTGAGTCGCTTGAATCACGTCCAGCTCGGTGAAGCCCTCTTGGACCATGTGCTTGGCGACGTGAGGACCGATTCTGTAGCGGCCTTCCCTGAGGTGGGTGAGCAACTCCTCGAGCCTGCGAATCTTCGCACCTTTCACCGCCCGCCTCCTGTCGAGCCGCAGACGCAAGAGCGCCAGGGTTGCGGGCATTATAGCGATATATCCCTGAGAACATTGGGATTTCGCACGCCAATGCACGCGCCGTAGACCTTCTGGGCACCAGCTCCCAGCAGTGTGGCACGGGCGCGGCGGTAGGTGCTGCCGCTGGTGATCACGTCGTCCACCAGCAGCCAGCAGCCCTGGAGGACCGTGCGGGCTTTGAAGGTGTCTTCGGGGAGTTCACCGCGCTCGCTGAGGCGACGCCGGGTCTGGGAGGGGGTGTAGCGCTGGCGGGTGAGGGTTTCCCGATAGGGCAGCTCGAGCGCCTTCGCCAGCGCCCGGCCCAGCAACTCGGCCTGGTTGTAGCCTCGCGCCAGCTTGCGGTGGGGAAGGGTTGGCACGGCGGTGACCCCGTGCAGGGTCCACCAGGTCTGCTGCACTCCCACGGCCAGGGGCGGGATAAGGGCCTCCAGCAGGTCCCGCTTCCCCCCGTACTTCAGCGCCCGCACTACCCGCCCCCAGCGCTGGTAGTGGCCGAGATAAACCAGGTTGGGGCCATGCTGGGGCTTCAACTCGTCGCGACAGCTCCTACAGAGTCCGGCCAGATCGAGCTTGCCCCCGCAGCCAGGGCAGCGCATCCCTAACAGTGCCTCCAGGAACGGCGACATTCTGGAGTAATTCTGCCACAAGAGGTGATCGGCTATCAGCGGAGACTCCGTGGCATGTGGCCCGTGGTCTGTCGAGGGCCGAGGACCAGGAGAGACGTGCGACTGGCGTCTCGCGTACGACGTAGGACGTACGACCAGCTATCAGCTATCAGCTACCGGTGCTCGCCCTCCCGCGCTCCTCGCCAGCGCTCGCGGCAGCGACTCGTCGAAGGGTGGGTACAGCACGCCCTGCTCGGTCACGATGCCCGTGATGAGGTAGTGAGGGGTAACGTCGAAAGCGGGGTGAGCAGCGGGGAAACCCTCGGGGGCGATAGGAATTCCCCGTATGGTGGTGACCTCGAGGGCACTGCGCTCCTCGATGGGGATGTCTTTGCCGCTGCTGAGCCTGGGGTCGACCGAGGAGAGTGGTAGCGCGGGGTAGAAGGGAATGCCGTGGTAGTGGCAGAGCACGGCCAGGGCGTAGGTGCCGATCTTGTTGGCAAAGTCGCCGTTGGTGGCCATGCGGTCGGTGCCCAGGATCACCGCGTCGACCTGGCCCTTGCGCATGAGGTGGGCGGCCATGTTGTCGGTGATGAGGGTGGCGGGAACCCCGGCCTTGCGCAGCTCGTAGGCGGTGAGGCGAGCGCCCTGGAGGTAGGGGCGGGTTTCGTCCACCCAGACGTGGGTCACGCGGCCCTGGCGGTAGGCCTCCACGATGGCCCCCAGCGCCGTGCCGTAGCCGCCGGTGGCCAGCGGGCCGGTGTTGCAGTGGGTGAGCACCTGACCCTTGAGCACCGCTGCGCCGTGGCGGCTGATGGCCTGCTCGGTCTGCTCCACCTCCTCCCAGACGGCACGGGCTTCACGAAGGGTGGCCTCGAGCCTCCCCCAGTGCGGCTTCATGCGGTCGAGGGCGTAGAAGAGGTTGACGGCGGTGGGGCGGCTCTGGCGCAGCACGCGGTCGGCCTCGGCAGGGTCCTCGCCGCTGAGGTGGGCCAGGACCATGCCGTAAGCGGCGGTCACGCCGATGGCCGGGGCGCCCCGCACCACCATGTCGCGGATGCCCTGGGCGGCTTCGGCCGCGCTGCGGCAGGGCACCCACACCTCCTCGAAGGGCAGCTTGCGCTGGTCGAGGAGCCAGAGGGTCTGCTCACCCTGGTCGAAGCGAAAGGGCAATAGGCGTGTCATGGGGTAAGCCTACCAAGCTCGAGGACTGCATGACTATCGAGTCATCGGGCGAAGTGCAGATGGTTGGGCGCGCTTTCGCAGTTTGCCACGTGCTCCTCCCGGACGGGAAACCCTTCCTCCATCTGCTGGCAATACTCTCCCTTAACACGACACCATCGGTTGTAGCGTACCGGGAGGGAAGCACTTAGGAAGAAATTTGGACGGTCCTGGACCTGAAAGTGCAAATGGGGTTCGGTAGAGTGCCCGGAATTGCCACACTCTGCAAGCACCTGCCCCCGCAGCACCCGATCCCCAGGGCGCACCCTCAGGCTTCCCCGGCGCAGGTGAGCGAGGAGGCTGTACTCGCTATCCGCATGGCGTATCACCACGTAATTGCCAAGAATGCTCCAGGCTAAAGGGTCTATCATTCCTGGCCATGGGCAGTCGCGGTGACCGTTTTGGACTGCTACCACGATACCATCTGCCGGTGCCAACACCGGAGCCCCAAAGGCATAGTAATCCTCAACCCGCCGCCCGTCATGGCGATAGCTCTTCCCACTGTCATCCGCAATGACGAAATCATAGGCGTAGCGCTGGCCTATGAGATCCCAGGAGTGCGAAGTAGACGGGTCCGGTCCACCATTGCCGACCCACCACACCCCCTGGAAAGGAAGGGCGTAGCTAACCTGCTGCCCGTACGTTTCTGCGGTGGGCGGGCGGAAGCGGTAGCGGGCTAAGGCTACGAATTGGCCGATAAGCTGGAGGAAGCCCGTTGCAAGGATAGGTGGGGAGATGAAGCTCAAAGCCAAGCTTATAGCCGCCCTAGGATGCTGCCGCACTCGGCCTAGCCACTGTAGCAGCCATGCCAGGAAGTACAGCAACATGAATCCGGTTGCAAGATATAGGCCGAGTTTTATTGCCCCCACTTTTTGAAGTTCAGGGACAAGGAATTCAAGCAGCAAGAAGTACAGCAGCGCTAGATAGAAAACCTTTTCTAACCACGGTGACGATCGCATTGTTCTACGACCCCCGATTAATAGGGCAGGATTCACCCTTACAGGTTCCTGCCGTGACTAATACCCGGTGGTCTGCCAGCCAGCGGTACAGCTTCGGCCCAAGACCAGAAACCTGGAGTAGAACAGCTATCGGCAGAACCGGCCAAAGCGGGGGAAGGTATTTCGTCAGCGCGACAACTGCGTCGAAGCCTCGAAAAATCCTATATTTATCCCCTTGCGCATGTATTAGCCTCCTTCTGGTGCTAAATTGTAAATGCACCTAAACTATGCATTTACGTAGAATGTAATACCGCAAATCACATTTGATGTCAAGCTAAGTAGGCTCCAGCTGATGTGTGGAGGGAGTGTGGCGGGGTGTAGAAAACTTTTTCCGGGACTCGAGCCGTACGGCGAGCCAGTAGACCGCCTAAACACCTCCATGTGCCCAATAGATATAGATAAAATGCCCCATCCTTAGATGTCGTGTTGGGAGGATTTTTCGTGGGAAACCCGTTGTGTGCTTAACTTAAGGCGATAGCTATTATTACTAATAAAGGCACAATTTGATCCTTCGGAATAGCGTAATAATTGCGGCGTTCCTGATGTACCCAACCGACTGCCTGAAGCTCGCGAAGATGGTGGTATAGCTGTCCACTGGTGCCCAAGCCAGGAATCTCCAAGAGCTCCTGGATGGTCTGCGAGCCCATGAGCAGGGATTTCAGGATTGCTAGTCGTATAGGGTGTCCTAGTGCCCCGAGCACTGGGGCTTCCTGTGTCCAATCCGCCTTGAGCAACTCAGCAACCGCAGCTTCTTTCTGCCAGGCTACCCGTCCAGCCTTCGGGGTCTCTAAAACACCGGCGTAGACAATCCTCCCCCCACCATCATCGTTCTGTGCGAGAGCATGTAGAGCCCAGAACTTGTCCGGCGGGAGCGACGTTGTGCCTTGGATTATTCTCTCGATCTTATGAACGCGATCAGCTAGTGATTGAACTTGTGACATTAAGTCTGCATAGTTGGGTGTATCCACGTTCCTACGTTACTACGTTTTTCAACATGCTTTGAGAGGAGTGCCTCTATCGAAACCTTGGCGTTCGCTCATCAGCGTGGGAGTGCCAACAGAAGCATGGAAGAGCCTGCGCTGAAATGCTCATTCTCGGAGAAATTCCTGTAAACACCCGCTGCCACCGTAGCTCAGGGTTCGCGGGTGCGCCTAAGTGCCGGCCTAGCTGGACCGCCCACACGGCTTCACTGGAACCGGCGGGTGTTTGTTGAAATCACGACCAGTAGACCCTCGGGGGCACCTTGAACTCGCAAATAGAGCGCTCTTTACATATTTTGAGCCATCTGATACTCGAAGTGCTTCGTCCTGGACAGAATAGTGGCCGCCGGGATGGGCGGCCACGCCTGTGAAGAGCGCGATAAGTGCCCGCGGGATGGGTACCTGCTTGTCGGAGTGCAGAAGGGTCGGCCCGAGGGGTCATCCCGGAGACGCTTAGCGGTGGGCGTACTCGGGCTGGGGCACCTCCCCGGCCCAGCGCACGAACTCGACCTCGCTCTGGCTGGGGTGCACCGCCACCACCCGCACGCCGTAGACGTAGGAGCCGGGGCGGCTGGGGAGGTAGGTGCCTCCGTAAACCAGCGCCTCGCGCTCGCGGCCCTGGGGCTTTAGCGCGACGACCTCGAGCTCCCCCGTGCCCCGGCGCACCACCAGCTCGACGCGCAGCGTGTCCTCGGGCAGCCCTTCGGCGGTGAGGTAGGCCTTGACGGGCATGCCCTCGCCGTTGGCCATGGTGTCGCCGGGGCTATCCACCCACAGCCGCACGTTGCCCCACGCCCGCTCGAGCTGGCTCTTCCAGGCCGCTAACTCCTTGAGCTTTTGGGCGCCGTTGGCCTCGAGGTCCCTGGCTCGCTCGGCGAGGGGGGTGTAGAACTTGAGGTCGTACTCGTGCACCATGCGGGCGGCGGAGTAGGTAGGGCCGCAGCTTTTGATGCTCTCGCGCACCATGGTCAGCCAGCCGGTGGGGGTTCCCTCGGCGCCGCGGGCGTAGAACAGCGGCAAGATCTCGAACTCGAGGGTGTCGTAGAGGCTTTGCGCGTCGGCGGTGTCCTGGGCCTCGTCGCTGGCGTAAGCCCGCTCGTCGCCGATGGCCCAGCCGTTGCGGGTGTTGAAGCCCTCGGCCCACCAGCCGTCGAGGATGGAGAAGTTGAGTGCGCCGTTGAGCGCGGCCTTCATGCCGGAGGTGCCCGAGGCCTCCATGGGGCGGCGGGGGGTGTTGAGCCACACGTCCACGCCCTGCACCAGGGTGCGGGCCATGCCCATGTCGTAGTTCTCCAGCAGGATCATGCGCTCCTCGAGGCCCAGCTCCTTGATCTTGGCCACGAGTTCCTTGATGAAGGCCTTGCCGGGGTCGTCTTTGGGGTGGGCCTTGCCCGCGAAGACGAACTGGACAGGGTAGGGCCCGTTCATGATCTTGAGCAAGCGCTCGGGGTCTTTGAACAGCAGCACTGCCCGCTTGTAGGTGGCGAAGCGGCGAGCGAAGCCGATGGTGAGGGCGTTGGGGTCGAGCACCTTCTCGGTAGCCCGTAACCGGGCCGGGACCTCGCCGTTGCGGCGGCGGGTCTCGTAGAGCCGCTGGCGCACGTCGTTGACCAGGTGCAGGCGCAGCTTGTTGCGGATGCGCCACAGCTCCGACTCGCTCAGCAGCTCGGCCTTCCACAGGCCCGGCTCCCAGGGCTGCTCGCGCCACTCTTTGGGGAAGACCCGGTCGTAGAGCTGGGCCAGCTCGGGGTGGAGGAAGGTCCAGGTGTGAACCCCGTTGGTGATGTGGGAGATGGGCACCTCCTCGACCTCCAGTCCCTTCCAGATGCCGTGAAACATCTGGCGCGAGACCGCTCCGTGCAGCTTGGAAACCCCGCCCGCAGCCCTCGAGGTCGCCAGCGCCAGGTGCGACATGGAAAAGACCGGGCCGTATTCCTTCTGCTCCAGGCCCAGCGCCAGGAACTGCTCGCGGCTGATGGAAAGACGGTTCCACCAACCGTCGAGGTAACGGTCGATGAGCTCGAGGGGAAAGGTGTCGTGCCCGGCGGGCACCGGGGTGTGGGTGGTGAAGAGGGAAGAGGCGGCGACGAGTTCAAAAGCCTCGCGGAAGGGCATCCCGGCGGCGATGTGCTCGCGTATGCGCTCGAGGCCCTGGAAGGCGGCGTGCCCCTCGTTCATATGGAACACGGTAGGGGCCAGGCCCAGCGCGCGCAGCACCCGCACCCCGCCGATACCCAAAATCAGCTCCTGCTGAATGCGGGCTTCCTGGCCGGGTTCGTAGAGGCGAGCGGTGATCCGGCGGTCCTCAGGGGAGTTTTCGGGGATGTTGGTGCTCATGAGGTAGACCGGGACCGTACCTACTTGGGCCTTGTAAGCCGTGACCTGCACGGTGCGACCGGGGAACTCCACCCCCACCCGCAGGGGTTTGCCCTCGCCGTCGTGCACGGGAAGCAGCGGAAGCTCGGTGGCGTTGTACTCGTCGTAGGCTTCGGTCTGCTGGCCCTCGGCGGTGAGCACCTGGCGGAAGTATCCCTGGTGGTAGAAGATGCCCACCCCCACCAGGCTCAACCCCAGGTCGCTGGCCGACTTGATGTGGTCGCCGGCCAGGATGCCCAGACCCCCCGAATAGATCGGCAGCGACTCGTGAAAGCCGTATTCCATGGAGAAGTAAGCCACCCGGTGCTGGTTCTCGGGGCGGCTGGAGAGGTATTTCTGGAAGGCCGAAACCACCGCCTCCACCTCACCCCTGAACGAGGCATCCTGGGCGAGGTTTTCCAGGCGATCGGGTTGAACCTCGAGCAGCACCTTGACCGGGTTGCTACGGAAGCGCTTCCAAAGCGACGGGTCCAGGCGCTCGAACACCTGCTGTGCCGACGGGTTCCAGCTCCACCAGAAGTTGTAAGCCACCTCGCGCAGTCCCTTGATGGGCTCAGGCAGGGTTGGCATGGCAGTGATGCGACCCAGTACGTTCATGACTTGTGGGATTGTACCACCTCCGTTCGTGATCGATGCCGTTAAGGCTCGAAAACGGTGGTATGGCTGTTGGGGAGCTGCAATTGGCCATCGCATGCCGAATGCCAGGGGGCATGCGTCTTATGGGGCGGCGGGTTTTAAACTTTGAGAAGATGCGAAGCCTCGAGCAACTCGTAGCCCAGGTCCACCGTGCCCAGGATGCGCGGACGAGGCGCTACCTCGAGCATGCGGGTTTGCGGGTGAGCTGCCGGGCGGGCTGCGCCTTCTGTTGCCACGCTTTGGTGACGGTGGGCCTGGCCGAGGCTCAGTACCTGCGCAAGCGGCTCGAGCCCCACGTGCTCGAGCGCCTCGAGGTCGAGGGGGTGGCCCGGTTGCAGCGCATCCGGCGGGAAAAGCACAGCGCGGATTTTCCGGGGCGCTATTTCGCCGAGGCCAACCCCTGCCCGCTGCTGACCCCTGAGGCCACCTGCTCGGCTTACTCTGCCCGCCCACTGGCCTGCCGGGGCGTCCTGACCGACCTCGAGGCCCACTACTGCGCTCCGGGTGCCATTCCGGAACTGAAGGGAGAGAAGCTGCTCCGCTACCGGCAGCAGCTACGGCCCTACCATGGCCCCGAGCACTACCTCAAGCGGCCCTGGCGAAGCTCGGAGCGCCTGGCTCACAGCCTTTGGGCGCAGGAGCAGGCCTTGCGGGGCTTCACGGTAGTGGGGGAACTGGCTTCGATGCTCTACCTCCTTGGGCAAGAAGAATTCCAAGCTGCCCTCGTCCAGGGAAAAAGGGCCGTCCGAGATCACCTCAAGGGCCTGGGGGTGTTGGGTGGGGAGTGGGGTTTTTGGGTAGACTGAAGTGCGTGCACCGGATGGCGCTGCTGCTCGGGCTGCTCCTGCTTTTGAACCCTGGGGTTTGGGTCAGGGGTGCGGGGAGAGCTGCGCCGCATTACATCGTGGTGCTGGGAGCTGCGCAGTACAACGGCAAGCCTTCTCCCATCTTCAAGAACCGGCTCGAGGCTGCCTTGGAGCTGTTCCGGCAGGGGGTTGCGCCAGCCATCATCGTGACGGGAGGCAAGCGGCCCGGAGACCGCTATAGCGAAGGGGGCGTGGGGTGCGGCTACCTGCGGGCGCGGGGTGTGCCACTCGAAGCCCTCGTCTGCGAGGAGCAAAGCCGTAGCACCTGGCAGAACCTCAAAAACATCCTGCCCGTGGTCAGGGACCACCCCGTCCTCATCGTGACCGACGATCCCCACCTACCCCGCGCGCTGCTGCTGGCCGAAAGGCTGGGCCTCAAGGCCAGGGGATACCCCGTCAAGGGCAGCTTCTCATCGGCTTATTACCAGCGCGAGATCCTGCTCACGCTGCTGGCGCGGCTGGGGTTCACGGACGCTTATAGCGATCCAGCGAGGTGAGGTAGCCCTCGAGCAAAGCGCGGAACTGGCTGAGGAAGAGGTCGCGCTCTTGCCGCAGGGATTCGATATCCCCGCGGATGCGCTTCATCTCGGCCACGATCTCCTGCATGGTCTGCTCGCGGGCCGCCTCGGCTTCGCGTTTGATCAGCTCGGCTTCGCGCTCGGCCTGCTGTTTGATGTCGCGGGCGATGCGCTCGGCGGCCACCACCGCCCGCTTGAGGTCGGCTTCGCCCTCGCGGGCTTGGCTCAACTCGCTCTCGAGGATGCGAATGCGCTCCCGCAGGCTCTCGTTTTCCTCGGTAAGGGCGGCGAGGCGATCGGCTACCTGGGCTAAATACTCCCGCACCTCAGCTACGGCATACCCCCGCAGCCCTTGCTTGAACTCCTGGTAGCGAACGTCGAGGGGGGTCAGGTCCATAGCGGTCTCTGATTCCAAGGCTAACGGTGGGGCCGTGGGTTTTGCAATGGATGGAAGCCAAATGCCCAGGGCCGAGCACAAAACCCCCTGGACCCGACGCTCGGCCAGCGCTCAGGTTGCGGTTCAATCCGGCTCGAAGATGGCCGTGCCCACCCGCACGATCGTGGCCCCCTCCTGCACGGCGACCTCGAGGTCGCCCGACATGCCCATGCTGCGCTCGGGGAGGCCGTAGCGGTCCGCCAGGCGTGAGAGTTGAGCGAAGATGGGGCGCACGGCCTCAGCTTCTTCGGTGTAGGGGGCCACGGTCATCAGCCCGCGCAGCTCCAGGCCCCCCAGGGTGCGAAGTCGGGCGATGGCCTCGGGGAGTTCTTCCTCGAGGAAGCCGTGCTTCTGCGGCTCGCGCCCCACATTGACCTCGGCCAGGACAGGCAACACCCTGCCCTTCTCGCGGGCTTTGAGGTCGAGGGTCTGGGCCAGCCGCAGCGAATCGACCGAGTGGATGAGGGCGAAGTCGAGCACGAACTTGGCCTTGTTGCGCTGTAGGGGCCCGATGAAGTGCCATTCCACCCCCTCGAGTTCGGCCATCTTGGGCAAAGCTTCCTGCACCCGCGACTCGCCCAGCGGGTAGTTCCCGTGGGCCAGGACCTGCTGGCGGATCTCCTCGACTGTGTGGCCCTTGGTGACCGCGACCAGCCTGACCGCGGCCGGGTCGCGCCCCGCCCGGCGGGCGGCCTGCTCGATGCGCTGGAGTACCTTCGCCAAGCCCATCGCTCAGATTGCGGCCAGGATGCCGCGCACGAACTTGCGGAAGGTGGCCCCGCTACGGGCGGCGACCTCGAGCACCTCCTGTTCGGTGGCGTGGTGGTCGCGGTCGGGAATGGCCATGTCGGTGATGGTGGAAAGCCCCAGCACCCGTGCGCCCAGGTGGCGCAGGGCGATTACCTCGGGCACGGTGCTCATGCCGATGGCGTCGGCCCCGATCTGGCGCAGCAGGCGCAGCTCGGCACGGCTGGCGAACTGCGGTCCCGGCCACCAGGAGTACACCCCTTCGCGCAGGGTGATGTCCTGGGCGCGGGCTACTGCGCGGGCTTTGGCGATGAGCTCGGGGTCGTAGGCGTCGAAGGTCACCGGGAAGCGTGGCCCCAGGCGCTCGTCGTTGGGGCCGCGCAGGGGGGAGAGCCCGGCGTAGTTGATGTAGTCGAGGTGGAGCATCAGGTCGCCCGCGTTCCAGTTGGGGTTGAGGCCCCCTGCCGCCGAGGTGACCAAGAAGGTGCGGGCTCCCAGGAAGAACCCCACCCGCTGGGGGAACACCACCGCCTCGGCCTCGTAGCCCTCGTAGTAGTGCACCCGGCCCTTGTAGGCCACCACCCGCTTGCCCTCGAGGTGCCCCAGGATCAGCTTGCCCTCGTGACCCGGCGCGGTGGAGTGGGGAAAGTGAGGTAACTCGGCATAGGGCAGCGTTGCTACCGGCTCGATTTCGTCGGCCAGCGGGCCCAGCCCTGAGCCCAGGATAATGCCAATCTCGGGGGTGAAGTCGGTCGTGGCGCGGATGTGCCGCACCGTCTCCTGGATCTGGTCGTAGCCTGCCATGAGGCCAAGATTACCATGTTGGAAGCGGTGTTTGAGCTCGAGGGTCGGGGGCTTTACGACCCCTGCCGATCGGCCATCGGCGCTTCAATTCCCCTCTCACAAGGGGCTAAGATGATACGGGTATCCTTTGCGCCATGAAGCGACTGGGGCTTTCTTTTCTTTTGCTGCTGAGCCTGGCCTGGGCTGCTCCCATCGAGGAAGTAGAAGTCCGCGGTGGGGACACGGTTTTGCAGGCCCTGGCCCGCATCGCCTTGCCCTTCGGGGTGGGGGACGAGCCGGGCGACCTCGAGGCTGCCCGTAAAGCCGTGCTGGACACCGGATACTTCAAAGACGCCGAGGTGCGGCTTGAAGGTAACAAGCTGATCGTAGAGGTCGTGCCCAACCCGCCCGTCGAGAGCGTGGCGGTCGAGAGCAAGGTCTTCCCCCAGGCCGCGCTGGTGCGCTTCCTCGAGACGCAGTTCGCCATCGGTCCGGAAGTCACCTACAACCCCAAGAAAGCCCGCGAGGCTGCCGATGGATTGGCCCAGGCCTACCGCCAGCAGGGCTTCCCCTTCTTCCCGGTCGTGGGCGTCAAAGCCGAGGAGGGCAGCAAGGGCGTCAAGCTCACCTTCAGCGTCGAGGAGAACCCGCAGCTGAAGAAGGTCGAGCTTGGCGAAGTGAGCTACGTCTCGCGGGAGCGCCTGCAGGCCATCTTCAACAACGTGCCCCAGGATGGCCGCTTCGACTTTCAGCGCTACATGGACGCTGTCAATCAGGCTAACCAGCTCTACACCGCCGCCGGTTACCGGGGCAGCGGGGTGGACACTGAGCAGACCCAATTGCAAGAGGGCACGCTCAAGGTGGCCCTGCGCGAGCTGAAGATAGCCGAGATCCGTGCCGGCGACCTCGATGTCAGCAGCTTGGGCCTCAAGGCGGGCGATCCTTTCAACTACGACAAGCTCCTCGACGGGGTCAACGCCCTTTCGCGCCAGCTCGAGCGCAACATCGAACCCCAGCTCGAGCTCACGCCCACCGGTGTGCGCATCACCCTGCAGCAGGGAGCCGAGCGTTACGGGCCCATCAAAGAGGTGCGCATCGAGGGCAACACGGCTTTCCCCACCCAGAAGCTGCTCGAGCGCGTCCGTCTCAAGCCCGGCGACATCTACAACCCGGCGCTGGCCCAGGAGGACTTTGGCCGGATCCTAGCGCTCTACCGCGAGGCCGGTTATGAACTGGTAGCTCAGCCCCAGATTCGCTTTCAGGATGGGGTCTACACCCAGATCATCCAGGAAATCCGTATCGAGGGCTACGAGATCAATGCCGGCGAAAACCCCCGCACCCAGCGCGAGACCATCCTGCGCTACCTGCCCCAGCCGGGTAGCCTCTACTCCGTGCCCGCCCTGCGCTCGGGCCTGACGAGCATCGTGCGCAGCGGCATCCTAGCCGAGCCGCCGCAGGTCAGCCTCAAGCCGGGTTCTGCGCCCGACAAGGTGGTCGTCGCCCTGGGCCTCAAGGAGGCCCGCACCCTGCAGTTCCTGCCCTCTTTGGGCTGGAGCAGCATCGAGGGTTGGTCGGGGAGCCTGCGCCTGGCCGATACCAACCTGTGGGGCCTGCTGCACAGCGGCAGCCTGGACCTCTCCTTCAGCCAGAACGACGCCGGAGACCCCCTGTCCCTCAGCCTCTCCTACCAGATCCCCTGGCTCTATGCCGATTTCGCCGACTTCAAGGAGGTCAACACCTCGGTGGGCATCTCCATTTACACGGTGCCCAGCCCCAACAATCCCCTGCTCGACGCCAACGACAACAAGACCAACTGGGAGTTCACCGAGCGAAAGACCGGCTTCCGCATTGGCATCAACCGCCCCCTCTCCAAGGACCTGCAGAGCCTGCGTCTGGGTCTGGGGGTGCGCTACGAATACGTCATTCCCAAGCTCGAGACCGGCAACGCCCCCCAGCCCTGCAGCGACCCGGACGCTTCGAGCAGCACTTGCACCAACCTCAGTGAGGACGAGGCTCGGGCTCTTCTGGAGAAGCCTTATGGCACCTTCCGCCTCGAGGGCAATGCCTCTTACGCTCAGGTCAACAACCCACGCTTCCCCACCCAGGGCTACAGCGCCGACCTCCAGAGCGCTTTTGGCATCTCCACGACCCAGGGCGAGTCGGCCAGGACCTTCATCCCCTTCTCCATCACCGGCAAGACCTACTTCGCTCTCGACGAGGTGGGTCGCCAGGCCCTGGCCCTGCGGCTTTCAACCGGCGTCGTGCTGGGCAACCCTCCCGAGAGCCAGCGTTTTTACCTGGGGGGGGCGGTGGATGACGTCAGCACCCTGCGTGGCTACGACCCCCGCACCCTGGGTGGCATCTACCTGGTGTCGGGGGGGCTGGAGTACCGCTACGACTTCGGCTTGAGTCCGGCTGGCGGCACCAACGTCTATGCTGTGGTCTTCACCGACTTTGGCAGCGCCTGGAACCCTGGGGATGCCTTCGGGCTGAAGCTGGGCTATGGCCTGGGCCTGGTCTTTGAACTCGACGTGCTGGGCGCTTTGCTCCCTCCCTTCCGGGTCGAGTACGGCTTCAGCCCCGACAGCCCCGGTGGTAAGTTCTACTTTCGCTTTGGCTCGTGGTTCTAGAGCGCTTCCCACGAGTACCGCCTACGGCTGCCCCTTGCTGTAGGCGGTAATTTTCGCTGCACCGCGTTGGGAACCGCGAAAACACCAAAGGTTGGACGCAATACGCCACTGGCGCTGGGCGTGCTACGAGGTTAACAAGCCCTCATACATTCCTTAAGAAAGCCTCAACATAGGGGGGGACCTTCCTTAGGAAATGGGTATCATGAGACCGATGAGCGTGCTTCCGTCGTTGCGGGGGATGATCCTCGAGGATAGCGCCGAAGGCTTTTGGGAGCGCTTCTCGGCTTATGCCCAGGAGTGGCCCATCGCTCCTGAGCCCCTCGGGAGTCCAATCCTCGAGCTGCTGACCCCCGCGGGCGTTCTCTACGCCTTCGACCGGGGGCTCACCCCCATTCCTCACAGCCCCCTGCGGGTGCTGCTGCACGGTGTGGTAGAGGCCAGCGAGGACACCGAATCCACCGGCATCAGCCACCTCGGGGGGGGTCGTTACGAGCTGCGGGGCCAGGTGCTTCGCGGGCTCGAGCGCGGGTTCTACCTGTTTGCGGTGGGTCGCCCCGAGCTGCTCTTCGTGCTGGCCTCGAGCCAGCCTCTGCCGCCTGGGCCCCTCGCGGTGCGCTTGGCTCCTCCTTTGATGGCCTTCCGACCTTAGCGAGCTTAGCCATGGCCAGCAGCACCTGCCCCCGCTGTGGTTACCCCAACCCGCCGCAGGCGGATTTCTGCGTGCGTTGCGGCACCCCACTGCATCCTGCTTATACCCAGGAGCGGCGCTGGGTGACGGTGCTGTTCTTCGATCTCTCGCGCTTCACCGAGTACCTGCTGGCCCACCCCCTCNAGGACACCTGGCGCACGGTAGACGGCGCACTGCAACAAGCTGCCCGGGAGGTGCGTAACCGGGGCGGCACGGTGGATAAGTTCTTTGGGGATGGGATCCTGGCGGTATTCGGCGCCCAGCGCAGTCAGGACAACGATGCCGAGGCCGCCCTAGAGGCCGCGCGCAGCATGGTGGCCTCCAGCCCCTTGCCCGCACGGGTGGGGGTGGCGAGCGGGTTGGTGCTACGCACCCCGCTGGGCGGGGGCATGGCAGGTGACCAGACCGTGCTGGGCCCGGCGGTCAACCTGGCCCAGCGCCTCTCGGCGGCGGCTCCACCGGGGGAGGTGTGGTGCGACGAGGTGACCATAAGGCTGGTGCCCCGCGCTCGGGTCGAGGCCATGCCGGCCCAGACGCTCAAAGGCTATGCCGAGCCGCTGGCCCCGCTAAGCTACCTGGGCCTGCGTGAGGAGCCCCCGGAGATCGTGGGGCGAGAGTACGAGCTCGAGCAGCTCGCAGCAGCACTCGAGGCCGTGCAGCGGGGTCAGTCGCGCCGGGTGGTGATTCATGGCCCTATGGGTGTGGGCAAAACTCACCTGGTGCAGCACTTTCTGCGGAGTCTGCCCGAGGGGGTGCGGGGGCTCATTGCGCCCCGGATGGGCAGTAGCACCGCGCTACGGCAGGCCATTCGCCAGGGTCTCGAACCCTTCGTCAAGGGCAGCTTAGCCCAGTGGGTACAGGGCATGGACCAGGGCCGACCCAGCGAGGCGGCGCTGGCCTACACCCTGGGCCTCATCGACCAGCCCGACCTCGAGCCCGGCGACCTCGAGCGCTACCTCATCGAGGGCTGGCGGGCGGCGCTGGAGATGCTCTCCCGGCAGTCGCCGTTGGTGCTGGTGCTGGAGGATCTGCACTCCACCGAGCCGGCCATCCTCGAGTTCACCCGCCAGGCCCCCGAAGGACGGGTGCTGATGGTGATGACCGCCCGCCGCAACCGCTGGTCGCGCGGCCCTGACCTGCAAGTCCTCGAGCTTGCCCCCCTGAGCCTGCAGGAGTCCCAGCGACTGGTGCAGATCTGGCAACCGGGGCTCGAGCCCCGGCGCTCGCTCACCCTCGCGGGCTTGAGCGCGGGCTTCCCCCTGGTGCTGCGCGCGCTCCTCACCCATCCCCAGGGCGAGCCCGAGCCCACCCCCTTCTACCAACCTCGCCTCGACAGCCTGCCCCGCCTGGTGCGGCAGGCCCTCTATGCCGTGGCGGTGCTGGGTGACGGCACCCCCAACGAGCTGGTGCGCTTCGTGCTGGGCGACGACACCGATCTCTCGCGCCTGGAGGCCGAGGGTTTCGTGGAGGTGGGTGAGCAGGGGCTGGAGTTCGCGGTACCCTTCCTGCGCGAGGCGGTGCTGGGGCACGTCAGCGCGCAGCAGGCCAAGGACTGGCACCTGCAGGCGGCGCGCTGGTACCAGCAGAAGGGCCGGCTCTTCGAGAGCGCACGGCACCTCGAGGCCGCTGGCGACAGCCTCTCGGCCTTCCGTTTCTGGCGGCTGGCCGCCCAGCGGGCCTGGGCCGAGATGCAGTACGACCGAGCCTTTGGAGCTTACCGCGAGGCTTTGCGTCTGGCCGAGGGGAACTTGCAGGCTACCACCGCGCTGGAGATGGCCGAGCGCCTGCTGAGCCTGGGTCGCTTCGCCGAGGCCAGCGAGATGCTCAACCCCCACGCCTCCCTCAACCCTCTGGCCGAGGCCCTGCGGGCCGAAGCCCTCTTCGAGCGAGGGATGGTGGACGAGGCGCTGGCGATCTTCCCCTCTTTGTGCGAGGAGCCCCGGGCCATCCTGGTCAGAGCCCTCCTGATGCCTCAGGCAACCCAGCTCGTCCCCGCCGACTTCCCCCGAAACCTCCAACCCCTGGCCTGCCTGCGGCAGGGTCAGGCTGCGTTGCGCCAGCAGAACTACGCCGAGGCCATCCCCTGGCTCCAGGCCTACCTGCAAGCCTCCGAGCCCGCTCCCTACCGCGAGGCCCTGGGGCGGCTGGAACTGGCCCGCGCCCTGTGGCGTTGCTACCGTCCTGGCGAGGCCCTGCAGGTCCTGCAAGGCTTCACCCCCAACCCCGAACTTCCGGTTGGCCTGCAGCTCGAGGGCCTGTGCGAGCTGGCTGCCCTGCAGATGGACAGCGCCCTCTACCACCAGACCTACACCACCCTCGAGCTCATGGCCCGCTACCTCCAGGCGGCCCCTCCCACCGCCAGGGCCAGGGCCTACGGGATGCGACTGCGCTACCTGCTCGAGACCGGCTACGTCGAGGAGGCGGTGCAATGGGGTGAGCGGGCTTGCAGCGAGAGCGGCGACGGCTGGTTGCTGGCCCACCTGGCCCTGGCCCACGCCCTAGTCCCCGGCGAAGAGCACACCCGCGCGCTCGAGCGCCTGACCCAAGGCCTGCGCTACGACGACCACCCCGACACCCACGGACTGATCCAACTGGCCATGGGGATGCGGGCGTGGCACTTGGGCTTCGACCCGCGTAAGGCCCTCAAGGCGGCCTTGGTCGCGGCCAGGCGACATCCCAACCCCTGGATCTATCACCGCAGCCTGCTCACGCTGGGCCTGTACCACAGCGAGCACAACCCCACCCGCGCCCTGCACCTCGCCCGGCACCTGATGAACCACACCGGCAAGACGGGCTTCACCGCCCTGCACGAGCTGGCCCGGCTTTTGCGGGTTCAGCTGGAGCTAAAGCAGGGGCGTGAGGTGTTGCACCTGCTGCAATTCCAGCCGTCCAACGCTTTTTCCCACGCCTGGCGCACTGCTTTGCTGCGTTGGCTGGGGGAAAACGTGCCCGCCTCGCCCCTGCGCGCGGTGGAGGGGTATGGCATCCTCGGAGCCTGGCTCAGGCACTTCTGGTACGCGGGTTCCGCCCCACCCTCATCGGCCTGAGCGCTTTGGGCGTATCATGGGGGTCTGTCGTTGCGGGAGTGGGGTAAGATCGAACCACACCGCCTCATCGCCTGGATCCATCCGGGGTCGCCATTATGGACTTTGATAGCGCCCAAGCGGTCGAGCAGATTCGCTCCCGGCTCCCCATCGCCGAGCTGGTGGGCCGTTACGTGGCGCTCAAGCCGGCGGGCAAAGGCCGCTACAAGGGGTTGTGTCCCTTCCACCAGGAAAAGACCCCCTCCTTTCAGGTAGACGAGGCCAAGGGGCTGTTCTACTGCTTCGGCTGCAAGGCCGGGGGCGACCTATTCGCCTTCTTGCAGAAGATCGAGGGGCTCGAGTTCCGCGAGGCGCTCCTTCGCCTGGCCCGCGAGACCGGCGTGGAACTGCCCGAGTTCGGGTCCCAGGGCAAGAAGCGCGAGCTGTACGAGGTGTTGAACCTGGCCCAGGACTACTTTCGCTCCCACCTTCCCGGGGCCGGGTTGGAGTACCTCAAGGGGCGTGGCCTGAGCGAGGAGTCCATCGAGAAGTTCGGCCTGGGCTACGCCCCGGCGGGCTGGGACGGCCTGCTGCGTTACCTGCAGAACAAGGGCGTCAGCCCCGAGGAAGCCAGCCGGGCTGGGGTACTGGCCGAGCGCGACGGGCGTTTCTTCGACCGCTTCCGCAACCGCGTCACCTTCCCCATCCTCGACAGCTTGGGCCGCATCGTGGCCTTCACCGCCCGCGCCCTGGCCCCCGAGGACACCCCCAAGTACCTCAACTCCCCCGAGACCGGCCTGTTCAAGAAGAGCCTGTTGCTCTACGGCTACCCTCAGGCCCGTCAGGCCATCCGGGAGAAGGCCCGCGCGATCGTGGTGGAGGGGCTCTTCGATGCCATCGCACTGCACCAGCTGGGCTTCGCCGAGACGGTGGCGGTGCTGGGCAGCAGCCTCTCGAGCGAACAGGCTCACCTGCTCAAGCGTCTGGAGGTGCGTGAACTCTACCTCTCCTTCGACGCCGACGAGGCTGGGCGCAAGGCCACGCTGCAGAGCCTCGACCTGGAGATCGTCAAAGGCTTTCTGGTTCACTCGGTGGGCTTAGAAAGCGGCAAAGACCCCGGCGACCTGCTGCTCCTTCCAGATGGGGCCCAGCGCTACACCCTGGCGCTGCAAAATGCCCTCCCCGAGGTGGAGTTTCGCTTCCAGGTCGCCGCGCGGGGGGTCAACCTGCAAACCCCCCAGGGCAAGCAGCAAGTGCTCGACGCCCTGTTGCCCCGCCTCGTTTCCCCCGACCCGCTGGACAAGGTGGTGAGTGCGCTCAAGCAGGTGCTGATGAGCCGCTTGAACCTCGAGCCGCGCGCCATCGACGACTACATCCGCAGCCGCGCCAGCCGTCGCGCCCCCGCTTCTCACTCCCCCAGCGCGCTGGGCCTCTCCCGCCCCGACCTCTCGGAAAAACGCCTGCTACGCGAGCTGGACGTGATTTCACTGCTTTACTCGGTCCCCGACGCCGAGTTCGTGAGCTGGTGCCAGTACGTCGAGGACCACACCTGGCCCCCTGAGGGCAGCCTGTTGTCCGACTTCATGGCGGTGGTCAAGAACGGCCAGAACAAGGCCAGGGTGATCCGGCACTTTCAGGAGCGCGGCGAGGGCGACCGGCTCTTCGACGCGCTGATGAAACGTCCCGAGGAAGCTCCGCAGGACCTCGAGCGCACCCTGCAAACCAGCATGGCCCGGCTGCGCGAGGTCTACTACGAGATGCGCTTGGACAAGCTCAAAGCCCAGCTCAGGGCGGCCTCCGACCTCGAGGAGATTCGCGCCCTCACCAAGGACATCCAGGAGGTGCTCCAGGCCATCGAGGCCGAACGCCGGGTGTACCGCACCTGAGAGCGCTCCCCTCATGGCGGAGCTTCCACGGTAGGATAAGGCGGTGGAAAGCGAAATCCTCTCCCTCAGCGCCGAAACCCTCCGGCTCTTGCTCGACTTGCCCGGCATCCAGGCCGAGCGGATCGAAGAAGATCTCTTCAGCATTACCTATTCCACCGGCCTCAAAGCCCGCCTGATCACCTATGGCGACGACCCCCTGCGCAGCCTGCAGTTGCGGGCGGGGTTCTCGGGGTTCAGCAAGATCGAGCTCAAGCACATGAACCAGTGGAACAAGCGCTACCGCTTTTCCAAGGCCTACCTCGACGACGACGGCGACCCCTTGCTCGAGACCGACCTCGAGCTCACCGGCGTGACCCGCGAGACGGTGGTCAAGTTCGTGCAGAACTTCGATGACCAGTCCAACTTGTTCTTCTCCTACCTGCGCATGATCGACGCGGGGATCGTGGAGTGAGCCGCTGCGGCTGAGGTCGCTATTAAACGTGGCGCTACGCCCGGGTGGGGCCGGGTCGTGGTGCTATACTCGAGCCACCAGCTAATGGAGCAAATCTTCGGCAGAACCAACGGTCTCAAACCCAGCGAAAAAAAGCGGCTAGCCAATCTTTACCGGCGTAAGGTTCCGGCGGATCGCCTCCTGACAGCAGAACTCGCGGGGACCTTGGCGGGGCTTTCGGGGGAGCTCGAGAAACCGCTCAGCCTGCTCTTCGACCGCAGTGGGCACGTGATCCGGGTGGCGGTGGGGGATGCCAAAGAGGTGCCCATCCCCGAGCGGGCCTACGTCGAGACCCGGCTCTCGGGGTATCGCCTTGTTCACACCCACCTGGGCGGCGGGGGTCTTTCGCGCCCCGATCTGTCCACCCTGTTCCTGCACCGCCTCGACGTGATCGCCGCGCTCGAGGTCGAGGGTGGCCAGCCCCGTGCACTGCACTTAGCCCAGCTCTCCCCGCCCAAGGCCGAGCAGGAGGACTGGCAGATCCTGCCCTCCAGGCCCTACCACGAATACCTCGAGTGGGACCTCGGGGGAGCGGTGAGCGCGTTGGAGGAAGAGCTTTCGCGCCAGGCGCGGGTGCTCGACCTGCAGGACGGCTCGGGGGAACGCGCGATTTTGGTGGGCGTGGACCGGGGCGAAGGCACCCAGGCCGAGGTCGATCTGGCCGAGCTGGCCGAACTGGCCCGCACCGCCGGGGCCATCGTAGCCTACAAGGAACTCGTCTACCGCCCGGTGCTCGATGCGCGCTACGTGGTGGGCCGCGGCAAGATCGAGGATCTGCAGAGCAAGGCCTACCACGAGAACGCCGCCACCCTGATCTTCGGCCTCGAGCTTTCCCCCGCCCAAGCCCGCGAGCTGGAGGCCGCTACAAGCCTCAAGGTGCTCGACCGCACCCAGCTCATCCTCGACATCTTCGCCCAGCACGCGCGCACTCCGGAGGCTAAGGTGCAGGTCGAACTGGCCCAGCTCAAGTACCTCTTGCCCCGCCTGGTGGGTCGGGGCAAGGATCTCTCGCGTCTGGGGGGTGGTATCGGCACCCGTGGGCCGGGCGAGACCAAGCTCGAGGTCGACCGCCGCCGCCTGCAAGACCGCATCGCCGAACTCACCCGCAAGCTGCGGGAGATCGCGGGCCGCCGCCAGGAGACCCGTCGTCAGCGTGAGCGGGCCGGTTTGCCCGTCGTCTCGGTGGTGGGCTACACCAACGCGGGCAAGACCACGCTGATGCAGGCCTTGGCCAAGAAGGGCGAGCCGGGCGAGAATAAGCTCTTCGCCACCCTGCGCCCCCTCACCCGCCGGGGCTTCTTGCCTAAGCTGGGCGAGGTGCTCTACACCGACACCGTGGGCTTCATCCGCCACATGCCCGATGAGCTGCTCGAGGCCTTCCGCTCGACGCTGGAGGAACTCCGCGACGCCGATGTGCTGGTGCACGTCCTGGACGCTTCGCAGGAGGGAGCCCTCGAGCGCTACGCGGTGGTCGAGCAAATCCTCGCCGAGCTCGAGGTGGAAGTGCCCAGGGTTCTGGTGCTCTCCAAGGCCGATCGGGCCGATGGGTATGACCTCGAGTTCCTGCGTGAGCGCCTGGGCGGGCTTGCGGTCTCGGCGCTGAGCGGGGTCGGTTTGCCCGAGCTCAAGCAGGCCCTTGCCGAGAAGCTCATCGCCAAGGGCATGCGCCCGGCGGTCTGGGCGCAAACGGGCTACCTGCCGGATTTCATGCCCTGAAGGGTTCGGATTTTTTGAGCCTTCAGCGCCCTGCGCCTGGCGTACGACCCCCGCTCAATACGTCAAAAACCCCCTGAGCCCCGTGGCTTCGCTCCACTGCACCTCCACCTGCTCCACCCTGGCGAGGCGGGGGCCTTGGCGCAGGAAGCGCAGGAATTGCTCGAGCTCTTCTCTGGGGCCTTCGGCTACGACTTCGACCCGGCCATCGCGGAGGTTTTCAGCGTAACCGCTTAGGCCGAGCTCTTTGGCTTTGCGCTGGGCGAAGGCTCGATAACCCACGCCCTGCACGTCTCCACTGACCAGGGCCACAATGCGGGTCATGAGGTCAGCCTAAGGCCTTGCCTGGGATTTTGACAAATGCGCCCATAACCTTCCCTGCAATCTGCGTTAACGTAGCACACAGAAAGAATTGGTTATCATGAGCGTTGGGTTTTCCGAGGGAAACGCCAGCTTGAACTGGTGGCTGCGAAAGTTGGAGAAGGGTGGTCGAGAAGCGTACGGAACAAGCCAAAAAGCGGAGAGGGCTGCGCCTTTGGCGTTTGGTTCCGGCCCTTTTTCTTTTGGGGGTTGTACTGCTTCCGGCCTTGCCGCCTGTGCAATCGCTGGTGCTGGGTGAGATCCTCAAGGCTGCGGGCTTTAAGGGCGAGTGGAGGGGGACCGGGGGCTATCTCCTTACCGGGCTCGAGCTGCGCGGGGTGCGGCTGGAGAAGCCGGGTATCGAGCTCGAGGGGGAGCGGATCCAGCTCGAGTACGGGCTTACCGGTCTGTTCCGCCGTGAGCTGCCCATCCGCCTTCGCCTCAAAAACGTCAAGGCCTTGTTGAACTGGGAGGAGATCTTCCGACCCCAGCCCGCCGCAGAGGCCCAGCTCAAGCTCAAGGTGGACGAGCTCAAGCTCGAGGGGGTTGAAGTCGGCTTCGACGAGGCCAAGAAGCTGGTCCTGCCACCGCTGAAGATCACCCTTCGGGGCGACGGCCCAACCTACGCTTTCACCGCCACCTTGCCCGCGGGCTCGGCCAGCGGGCAACTGCGCCGCGCCGGGCGGGAGTTCGAGGCCTGGGAGCTGCGGGCTGAGGGCGAGGTGCGGGCGCTGAGCTACTGGTACCCCGGCCTCGAGGACGGAAGCTTCCAAACCCGTTGGACCCTCTCGCCGCGGGGGATTGAAGGGCACAGCCGGCTCGAGAACGCCCAGGTCAGCGTCGTGGGCCTGACCATCACCCACATCTCCGGTCCGGTGGACTTCAAGCACAACGTCGTCACCGCCAACCTCACCGGGTCTGCCTTGGGTGCTCCGGTGGTGGGCGACGCCACGGTGGACATTGGCGCCCAGAACTACAGCTTCCGCGTGCAGGGCCGTCCTAAGCTGGCCGAGCTGGCCAGGAGCTACGGGCTGGTGCTGCCGGTGGAGGGGGGCGGACCGCTGGTGCTGGAGGGCCGGGGCTGGGAAAACCTGGTCATCACCGGCGGGTACGAGGGCCAGGGCCGGTTGCTGAACGAGCCGCTGAGCTACAAGGGCACCCTGGGCTTCGACAAGGTCTTTCGCCTTAACGCCGCCGTCCAGGGGCGCTTCTTCGACCGCGGCTACGTGGCGGGGGTCAAGCTGGTGGGCCAGGACTACACCGTCGACCTCAAGGACAGCCTGGGCAGCCTGCTGCAACTCACCGGTCGGGGCAACGCCACGCGGGGCCAGGGGCGGCTCACCCTGCCCAAACCCCTGCTGGGCGAGGCGGGGGTGAGCTTCTACAGCCAGGGGAGTCGCTGGAGCGCTGAGGTGCTGTCCAGGACAGTCAACCTGCCGCCGATCGCCAAGCCCTTCGACCTTTCGGGCCGCCTCTCGGGCGAGGGAAGCCGGGTGTGGGGGCGGCTGGGCCAGGTGGGGTTGTCGGGGAGCTGGAACGACCTGGCGCTGGATTTGGGGCGCCTCGAGCTGGTCGTGGGCAGCCTCAGCGGCAAGGGCCGCCTCGAGGGTGGTCGCTTTAGCGCCGACTTGCTCTACGACTCCGACTACGCCCGCTTTCCCCTGGCGGTGCGCCAGGAGGGGCGGGTATGGCGCTTCTTCAACGACTACGCCAGCGGGCGCTTTGCCGAAGGGATACTCGACCTCAGCGTCAGCCGCCTGCCCCTGCGGTTGGGGACCGACTTCGTCCTCAGCGGCGAGGCCCGTTACGCCCGAAACCGCTTCTCGGGGAACTGGCGCCTGCTGGGCGACTGGGCCGAGGTGGAAGGGGTGCTCGAGGGCCTGGGTACACGCTACGGCGGCGAGGTGCGTACCCCGCTGGGCAGGCTGCCCTTGCGGGGCGTGGCCGACGGGCGGGGGGTGCGGGCCAGCCTCGACACGCTGCAAATCCGCGCGGGGAGCGAGGGGGTGCGGGTGCAGGGGCCGCTGAAGCTGGGCTTCATCCGGGCCCAGGCCGACCTCAGCTACCAGGGTGGGCTCTTCGGCGGGACTGCCCAGCTCGAGACCCCCTGGCTCGAGGCCCGGCTCGAGGGGCGCGGCGGGAGCCTATGGGCCGATACCAGTGGCTATGCTCGCCTCTTTGGCCCCCTCTGGCCCGGTACCGCCCTTCAGGGCCGCCTGACCCTGCCCGACTTCGGTCCCCTTAAAGTGGCCCAGGTGCCGCTCCACCTCGACCTGAAGGAGGCTCGCATCGGCGAGGGGCGGGTGCGGTGGGGTGGGAAGTTCCCCTTCACGCTGGTCCTGCCCGTGCAGATCGGCGGGCAGGAGGCCACCCTCAGCGCCCAGGGTGACCTCGAGCAGGGCAGCCTGCGCCTGCAGCACCCCTGGGGCCAGGTACAGGGGCGCGGAGCCTGGAAGGCCCTGCAGCTGCGGGGTAGGCTCGAGCTGCCCTTCCTGGGCCCGATAGACCTGAGCGCGAGCGCCGACTTGTTCCGGGCGGCCTACGCAGGCCGGTTGGACTCGAGCAAGCTGGGTGGCGGACTGCGCTTTTCGGGTCAGGGGGCCAACCTCAGCTACAGCGGCAATTTTCAGCAAGGAAAGCTGGTGCTGAGCGGGGCTTACGCCAGGAGGACGATCCCCGAGGGGTTGCGCCTGCGGCTGGAGGCCAGGGGGTACGACCTGCAAGCGCTAGGGGTGCCGGGGAGGCTCGAGGGCACCTGGAGCGAACGGGGCGGCAGCCTGCGGCTGGACAGCGCTTACGGCCAGCTCAGCGCCCAGGGCAGGGACCTGCTGGGGCGGCTAACCTTGAGCGGCGACACCCGCTGGGGCACGCTGCGGGCCTTTGCCGATGCCCGCGGCCTGAGCGCCGAAGCCAGGCTGGACATCCCCCACCTCAGCGGCACGCTGCGCCTGGAGGGCCCCTGGAGCGACCTCCAGCTGCGGGGTTCGGGCGGCTATGCGCTGCCCTACCTCGAGCCCGCTCAATGGAGCCTGAGCGCCGATGTGCGCCGCCAGACCTGGAGCCTGGAGGGCCCGCTGCAATTGCGGGGCCAGGGGCTGAAGTACCAGGGCCGCCTACGCTGGCCTTACGCCGCGCTGGGCCGGCAGGGGTTGCTGAGCGGTGAGCTGAGCGGGGAGTCCACCGACCTCAAAGCCGAGCTGACGGGTCACTTCGCCGGGGTTCCGCTGCGGCTGTCGGCCCAGCTCGATCGGCCCAGCCTCGAGGGCTTGCGAGCCCGGCTGACCCTGCCCGAGGGGCAGGCCACCTTGCGCCAGGGGCGGGTGAGCTTCGACCTCGAGGCCGCTTCTTTGGCCAAAGCCTTCGACCAGCCCATCCGGGGCCGCCTCAGGGGCGAGATCGGGCTAGACGCCACCGGGCAGGCCGACGGGGAACTGGTGGCCTGGGATCAGCGGGTGCGGCTGGAGTACCGAGACCGGCAGGTCGTGGCCTTCCTGCCCGAGCAGGCCTTGGGGGTCAGGTTCCGCCTGCCTACCGATTCTCAGATGCTGCTGGAGGGGTTGGGCGATTTGCAGGGCAGCGTCCAGGTGCTCCCAGTGCCCTCAGGGGAGCTGCGCTATAGCCGCCAGGGCTGGGAGCTGTGGGTCCGGGCGGCGGGCAGCCGCGAACGGCCTACCCTGGAGCTCGAGGCCCACAGCCCCTGGGGCGACCTTCACAGCCAAGCTGCCATCGACTTGCAGGCCCAGGCCAGCCAGGGCCGCCTGCGCTTGCGCAGCGAGTGGGTCCAGGCCGACCTGGGCTTTGCCACCGAGGGCACCCGCTACCGCCTGAGCGGGGGGCTCGAGCCCAGGCAGTACCTCAAGCAGCCCGGCGTGCTGCAGGTTGAGGGGGAGGGAAGCCGTTGGAGCGCCAGGTGGTCGGGGGCGACCTTGCGGCTGGTGGCCGCCGGGGTGGGGGCCGGGTTAGAGCAGGCTCGCCTGAGCGGGCAGGCCGAGCTCGAGGCCCTCCAGCGCCGGTTTGCCCTCGACGGAGACCTGCTCTACACCAGCCGGGCCATCTCCGGGGCCCTCAGCCTGAGGACGATCCCCTTTGGGGCGGCAGAGCAAGTCGCGCTGGTGCTGGAGGGCTTGGGGGAGGGACTCGCGGCCAGGGGTGAGGCTTTTGGGGTGGCGGTGAACGCCAGGAGCGATCTGCAGGGTCGGCTCTCGGGCAGTTTGCGCTACCAGAAGGCTTTGGGTCGGGCCCGGCTCGAGGCCGACGCCACGCTGGGTGGAACGCTGAGCCAGCCGCTGCTGCAGGGCAGCGGGCGGGTGCTGGGCGAGGGGGCGAGCGTCGGGCTGCGCTTTGGCTACCAAGGTCAGCCCTGGCTCGAGGCCCAGGGTCCCGGGGTCGACCTGAGCTACCGGGCCGGGGAGGCGGAGGTGCGGCTCGACACCGACTTGGGACCTTTTACCGGGCTGCCGCTCCGGTTGGAGAGCAGCGCCCAGGGGCCGCTGGAGAGCCTGGTGCTACCGCTGCGCCTGAGCGGGGAGGGCTTGGAGGCCAGGGGACAGTTCGCGCTGCAGGGGCTCGAGGGCACCCTGCAGGGGCTGTACCGCGGCCAAGGCTTCGTCCTGCGTTACAAGGAAGCCCTCAGCCTCGAGCTGAGTGGTCCCTACCTGCGGGGTGAGGCCCGCTGGCAGGACGGCAGCGCCAAGGGGCGGCTGAACCTAGACCTCCCCATTCCCAACGGTCGGCTGGTGGGCGAAGCCGATTTGGAGCGGGGCCTGCTGCGCCTGGAGGGCCGCGAGGGCTGGCGGGGGGAGCTGAGCGCCGAGCTGCTGGGTGGCTACTCCACCGACGCGGCGCTGCGGCTTCAGGGCGAACTTTCGGGGCCGCTGCAATTGCAGGCTCAGCTCACCGCGCGACCCTTTTCGCGCGAGGTGTGGGGCGAGGCGCGCGTGGGGCTGGAGGGCTGGGGTGCGCTGGGGCTGGTGGGGCAGGGCAGGAGCGTCGCGGTCAGCGGGTTGGAGGGGCTCGAGCCCCTCCAGGCCAGCCTCGACCTGGAAAAGCTCAGCGCCACCTGGCGCTACGGCGGGGCCCTGCCGCGCAACCTGGGTGAACTGGAGGCTCAGGGGGTGCTGCTTTTGCAGGGCGAGCTCGGCGGCAGGCTCAACTACCGCTACAGCGTGCTGCGTACGCGCGTCGAGGCCGACGCCACGCTGGGTGGGACGCTGAGCCAGCCGCTGCTGCAGGGCAGCGGGCGGGTGCTGGGCGAGGGNGCGAGCGTCGGGCTGCGCTTTGGCTACCAAGGTCAGCCCTGGCTCGAGGCCCAGGGTCCCGGGGTCGACCTGAGCTACCGGGCCGGGGAGGCGGAGGTGCGGCTCGACACCGACTTGGGGCCTTTTACCGGGCTGCCGCTCCGGTTGGAGAGCAGCGCCCAGGGGCCGCTGGAGAGCCTCATCTTGCCGCTCAAGCTCAGCGGGCAGGGGTTCGAAGCCAGCGGGCAGCTCAGGCCGGTGGGCCTGGAGGCCAGCCTCGAGGGCCGCTACCGGGAACAGCAATTCGTCCTGCGCTATGACAAGCAACTCCAGGCCGAGCTCAAAGGCCCCTACCTGCGGGGTCAGGTGCGGCTGGAGGGCAATCGTCCCAGCGGCCTTCTGGACGTAGACCTCCCCATTCCCAACGGTCGGCTGGTGGGCGAAGCCGATTTGGAGCGGGGCCTGCTGCGCCTGGAGGGCCGCGAGGGCTGGCGGGGGGAGCTGAGCGCCGAGCTGCTGGGTGGCTACTCGGCCGACCCCACCGTGCAGATCGACGGTGACCTTCAGGGGCTCTTCGGCCTCGAGGCCCGCCTGCGGGCCCGTCCGGCCCGGCGCGAGGTCGAGGGCGAGGCCAGGCTGGGTCTGCCGGAGTGGGGTACGCTACGGCTGGTGGGGCGGGGCCGGCAGGTGGAGGTGCAGGGTCTGGAGGCCATCGCACCCCTGCGCGGCACCCTCGACCTGGAGGCGCTGAGTGCCCGCTGGAGCTACGACGGTGAGCTGCCGAGGGGTCTGGGTGAGCTGGAGGCCCGCGGGGCTTATCCTGGTCAGTGGTTGGAGGGTCGCTGGTCGTTCTACGGCAAGACCCTCGAGCTGCGTTCGCAGGATCAGCAGCTCCTCGCCCAGGGTGAAGGCCTGAGAGCCCGGGTTTCCGCGGCGGGCCTCGCGGGCAGGCTTCAGGGCTTCAGCTACGGCGGGCTAACGCTGGATGGTCAGGTGGAAGGCCCCTGGAGCAAACTGACTTTCGACCTGGGTTGGAAGGCGCTGGGGCGTAGCGGGAGGGTGCGGGGAAGCTATGCGACAGGCCAGCTCGAGGCCGCCCTGCAGGGCGACCTGGCTGGGCAGGTAGCCTACGCCCGTAGCTGGAGCGGGGAACTCAGGCTGCGCGAAGGCATCCTCACCCTCAGCGGGGAAAAGCCCATTCCCACCGTACAGGCCAGGGCCCTGGGGCTCACGGCCAGCTTGGAGTACCCCCGCCTGCGCTTGAGCGCTGGCAGTGAGCCGGGCCTCGAGGTCGATCTGGCGACGCGCCAGGCCACCGGACGCCTGCGGCAGTGGGGGGTGAGCTTCGAGGGGCAGGGGCGGTCGGTGATCGCCAGCTATCCCCTGGGCGAGGGGCAGTTGCGCGCCGAGCTGGGCCTGGAGGACTTTGCCGTGGGGCTCACGGCTCCGGGGTTGGGAGAGGGGCAACTCGAGTACCGCCACAGCCGCCTGACCGGCCAGCTCGAGGCGGCGCTTTACGGATTGGAGCTGCGACTGGAGGGAAGGGGGGACAAAGTAGCCCTCAGCGGCCAGCACGCGTCTACCGAGTGGCTCCCCTGGCAGCAGGGGAGGCTGGAGGGCAGCGTGAGCCTGGGCGGGGAGTGGCAACTCGATTACCGCGCGGCCCAGGGTGAAGAGGTGCTCAGGGCGCGCGGCCAGGGGGCCGAAGGGCGTCTGGAGGCCGAAGGACGCTGGCTTCGCGGCAACCTGGCCTATGGCGGAGTGGACGCGGGCTGGAACGGCGGGCTAGACCTGGACTTGCCGTTGGAGCCCATCTCGGCGCGGCTGAAGCTCGAGCTGCAGGCTCGGCGAGAGCTGCAGGCTAAGGGGAGCGTGGTGGGCACTTCGGGGGAGATCGACCTCGAGGCCAGCCTGGCTCAGGAGGGCCTGGTGGCCCAGGCCACGCTGAAGGAGGTGCTGATCGAGGAGTTGCCCCTGCTCAGCGACCGGCTGCCCTTCCTGCGGGGCCGCATCACCGGGAAGGCCAGCTACCGGCCCAACCAACTCGAGGTGGTGCTGCAGAGCCAGGACCTCGAGGTGCGCAGCGAGGAAGACCCCCTTGACATCGACAGCCTCGAGCGCAAGATCCGCCAGGAGCGCCGGGGCCTGCCGCTCAAGCTCACCGCCCGCTACCAAGGTGGGGGGGTGGAGGGCGAGCTCGAGCTGGGTAACAGCCGGGCCAGCGTGCGGCGTGTGGGCGATGAACTCGACGTCCAGGTCAGGGCTGTGGCCTTCCCCTTGCACTGGCTGGTCTCGGCCTGGGCCGGGACCCTCGACGGCGAGGCGACCTGGACTGGCGAGGCCAACCTGCGCTACAACCTCAAGGATTTTTGGAAGAGCCGGGGCAGCCTGATCGGCCAGGCGCTGCACTTTAGCAGCAGCAAAGAATCCCTGCAAGGCCAAGCTGTCTTCCGCTTCGCCGGCGAGCGCCTCTATGTCGAGCGGCTCCAGCTCGATGGAGCCGGGAGCTGGAGGGGCCAGGGCTATTTGGGCCGCCGGGGCAGCGACTTCGAGCTGAGGCTGGAAAACACCACCTTCACCCCGGTGCTCCAGGTGATTCCCCAGCTGCGCCCCTACGTGCCCGAGGGCAGCGGCACGGTGCTGCTCAGCGTGCGCGACCAGGAGCTCAACCTAGACCTGGAGAACTTCAGGTTCAAGCTTGGGCCGGTTGCCGCCGAGACCCCTCGCGCCCGGCTACGCATTGGTGAAACCGCCCAGGCCGAAGGAAGACTCGAGCTCACCGCTCCCTACCCCGCCGAGGCCGATTTGTCGGGCTCGGGCAGCCTCTCCGGCTTCACCATCAATGCCAAGGGTCAGGCCAACTTCCCGCTGCTGCCGCCCAATCAGCCCTTCACCTTGACCTTTGGCTACCCCGGTTACACCATCAACGCTGAGCTGCCCAACCAGGGCGCGCGACTCTACCTCTCACTGTTCCCTCACTTGGCCGGGGCGCTGGTGGGCGAGCTTCCGGTTTCCTATCCCCGCTACTTCCTCAAGGGCGGTCAGGTCTACGCTGGGGTCAACATCCAGCAGGAACAGGGGATCTACAAGCTCAACGGCACCATCGAGGTGCTGCGGGCTGAGTTGGGCCTGCCGCCGGGTGAGACCGAGCTTTCCATCCCCGCCACGACCGACCAGGCCTCGAGCACCCCCACCACCCGCTCGCCGGTGGAATTCATCAACCTGCGGGTGATGGCCAGCCGGGGCGTGCTGATCCAGGAGCCCTTGCTCAACGGCGAGTTGGCGGGGGACGTGTACCTCAATGGCCCGATGAGCAACCCCTACCTCACCGGAAGCGTGGTGCCCTTGCAGGGCAACATCCGCCTGTGGGACCGCAACTTCACCATCTTGCATAGCTACCAGGATGCCACCAGTGAGGCGGTCTTCAGCCCCGACAAAGGCATCCTGCCCGACGTGACCCTGGTGGCCCAGACCAAAGTACCCACCGAGCGCGGCAACGTCGAGGTCACCGCGGTCTTGAAGAGCCACTTCGTGCGCGAGGATGGGCGCATCAAGGCCAGGCTCGAGCCTACCTTCAGCGCCACCCACCCCGAGGAAAACCGCCCGCTGACCTTGGCGGAAATTGCCGGCGTGCTGATCTTTGGTCGCATCGACGCCCAGACCGACGTGCAGAACCTGGCGACTTCGGCGGGGGTAGCCCTGACCAACTTCCTGGTCGGCCAGATCGAAGGCCAACTCGCCCAGGCGCTGGGCCTGGACCGGGTGGTGGTGACGGTGCGGGGGCTGGGCGATGGGGAGCGCTTTGAGGAGACCACCTTCACCTTCGGCAAATACATCACTCCCGAGCTCTACCTCCAGACCCAGGTCGATTTCCAGTTCCGGGTCAACTTCCTGGCCGAATACCAGCTCGACGGCCTGCGCATCCGCTTCGGCCTGGACAACCTGGGTTCGGCCTATCCCAACCTCAGCTTCGGCCTGGGCTACTTCTTCACCCCTAATTTCGGCCTCGACCTCTCGCTGCGCTCCGAGCAGCAGGGCGGCCAGACCGACAACCGCTTTGGCGTCGGCTTGCAGATCCGCTTCTGATTCAAGCCACCAAAAACCCTTAGAGGCTATCTCTTTGAATCCTAATGCGGCGGTGTACTACTTCCCTACGCAGAAGTTGCGAAACACCCGGTCGATGACCTCTTCCGGCACGTCCTTGCCCAGGATGTGGTTGAGGGCCTCGAGCGCGGCCTGGATGGAAAGCCCCATCAGGTCTTCGGGGGCGGCCAGCGCGTCCAGCAGGTGCTCTTTGGCCTCGGTGAGGGCCTGGGCGTGGCGTTCGTTGCTGATCCAGACCTCGCCCTCGGGGGCCTGGCCCAACAGCCGCTGGTGGATGCTCTCCAGCAGCGCGGGTATTCCCTCGCCACTGGCGCTCGAGACCGGCAAGAAGGCGGGGTCGTGCCAGGCCGGGGGCAGGTCGGCCTTGGTGGCGAGGCGGATGACGCGCTCCTGGGGGAGGCGGGCCAGCAGGTCGGGTGTGTCGGCACGGGGTTGGCTCCGATCGGCCAGGTAGAGCACCAAGTCGGCTTCCTGGGCGATATTGAGGGCTCGCTCGACGCCGCTTTTCTCCACCACGTCGTCGGTTTGGCGCAGACCGGCGGTGTCTATGGCCACGATGGGCACCCCGGCGATCTCGAGCGGGGCCTCGAGGTAGTCGCGCGTGGTACCGGGGATGGGGGTCACGATGGCCCGCTCGTAGCCCAGCAGCGCGTTGAGCAGGCTGGACTTTCCAGCGTTGGGCGCGCCTACCAGGGCCAGCCGCGCACCCTTCTGGGCGATGCGCCCGGCGGGCGCGGTGGCGAGGAGGTGCTCGGCCTCGAGGAGGACGCGCTCGAGGATCTCTCGGGCCTTGTGCGCCTCCACTCCTTCTTCGGGATAGTCCAGCAGAGCCTGGATGTGCGCCAGCAGGTCGAGCAGCTCCTGCGCCATCCCCTCGATGCGCGCGGAGAGCTCCTTGGAGAGCCCGCGCAGAGCCTGACGCCGCGCTGCCTCCGACTCCGACTCCACCAGCGCCAACACCGACTCGGCCTGGGCCAGGTCCATGCGCCCGTTGAGGTAGGCCCGCAGGGTGAACTCCCCCGGCTGGGCAGGGCGGGCTCCGGCGCTGAGCAGGGCCTGCAGAACCTGCCGCAGCACTGCAGGCGAGCCGTGGGTTTGGAACTCCACGGCGTCCTGGCCGGTGTAGGAGTTGGGCGCGCGGAATACCAGCGCTAAGGCCTCGTCGAGCACCTCGCGGCTTTCGGGGTGCAGGATCAGGCCCAGCGTGAAGCGGCCCCCCTCCATTCCCCGCAGGTCGCGCCCTCGCCAGACCTTCTGGGCGACCTCGAGCGCCCCCACCCCCGAAAGCCGCACGATGCCGACAGCCCCCTTGCCGGGTGGGGTGGCGATGGCGGCGATGGGTTCATTGAGCGATGGCAGGGCCATGAATGACAGTTTAGGGCTTGGAGGGCGCGGCTCGTACGCGAGATGCAAGACGCGATACGCCGGGGGCTAGGGCAGATCAGAGGGGGGCATCAAAGCAAGGCCCACGGTCGCGGGCGGATTGCCGTAGCAGCTCAATTTGGCTTTCGTAGCCGGTTGTGGCGGCTTGCCAGGGCCTCGGCCAGCCAGAGGGCGGCGGCCTTGTCGAGGTACTGGTTGCCGTTGCCGCACTTGGGGGAGAGCACACAGCGCGGGCAGCCGCCCTCGCAGGGGCAGCGCTCCAGCAAATCCCGCGTGGCCTTGATCCAGGCCGGGAACTGACGCGCCGCGGCCCGCGCGTAGCCCACCCCGCCGGGGTAGCCGTCGTAGATGAAGACGGTGGGCCCGGCGCCCGAGGCCAGCGGGTGGGGGTAGAAGGGGTAGCTCACCCCGCCCACGTCGGAGCGCTCAGCCAGCACGAACAGGGGCAGCAGGCCGATCATGGTGTGCTCGAGGGCGTGGATGGCCGAGGGCACCAGCGCCTCCGACATGCCCGCCTCGCCGGGCAGGGGAGAGGGATGGACGGCGGTCTCGGCCAGCGGGTGGAACCAAACTGCCTCGGTCTGGAAGCTAAGCTCGGGCATCATCAGCATGACCTCTTCCAGTACGGTCTCGCTCACGAAGCGCTTCTTGACGTAGCCCGTCACCCGTTCGCGCAGGATCACCGGCCCCACCCACACCCCCGGCAACAACTCCTCGCCGCCGAGCACCTCGATGTCGGTCTGGGCGCGGGGCTGGGTGTAGTAGTCCTCCAGGCCCGGCAGCAGCACGATCTCGCGCTTTTCCACATCAAGGTTGCGCACCAGGTAGCTCTCGCCCGCGTGCAGGTAGACCGCGCCGGGGTGGGCCTCCCAGTAAGCCTGCCGCTCGTCGAGGGTACCCAGGGTATGGCCCTGGCTGTCCTTGAGGGTGAAGGTGGTGCCCAGCCCCCTCAAAATCAGGTCGCGATGGGGGTTGCGCTTGGGGGTGTAGAGCCTGCCGTGCTGCTCGAGCAGCCCGTTGGCTAGCCAGGGCAGGTAGAGAGGCTCGCTGGGCTCGAGGGGCAGCTCTCGAGCGGCGCAGTGCAGGTGCAGGGGGTAGAGCACGGGGTTGGCAGGGTCGGCCACCGCCGACTCGGGCGGGCTGCCCAGCAGCAACTCGGGGCGCTCGCGGAAATACTCGTCCAGGGGGTCCTCGCGGGGAATCCAGACCACCAAGGCGCGGCGGTCGCCCCGCCCCGCCCGCCCGGCGCGCTGCCAGAAGGCGCTCAAGGAGCCGGGGTAGCCCAGCAAGAACACCGCGTCCAGCTCGCCGATGTCCAGGCCCAACTCGAGGGCACTGGTGCTCACCAGCACCCGGATCTTCCCGCTCTTGAGGCCCAGCTCGAGGGCGCGGCGCTCCTTGGCGGTGTAACCTGCGCGGTAGGGTCTGACCGCCTCGTGTGCGGCGTAGCGGGCCACCAGCTCGGCGGTGCGCCGAGCGTTGGTGAACACCAGCGCCCTGATGCCGCTTTCGGCGGCGTGGCGGGCCAGGAGTGCCGCCTCGATGTTGGGGCTGCGCCGGGTCCGACCCTCCTTGTCCAGGGCCTTGGGGGTCCACACCGCGAACTCCCGCTCGGCCCTCGCCACGCTGGCCCGCACCGCTCGGAAAGGCTGGCCGGTCAGGTTCTCGGCGTGCTCGTCGGGGTTGGCGATGGTGGCGCTGGCGGCGATGACCTGGGGGCTGGCCCCGTAGTGCCGGGCAAGGCGCAGCAGCCGCCGCAGGATGAGCGCGGTGTGGGTGCCGAAGACACCTCGGTAGGCGTGCAACTCGTCGATGACCACGTAGCGCAACCGGCTGAGAAACTCGGCCCACTCCGCATGGCGCGGCAGCAGGCCAAAGTGCAGCATGTCGGGGTTGGTCAGGATCGCCAGCCCTCGAGACCTCGCCAATCGGCGTTCCTTGTCCTGGGTGTCGCCGTCGTAGGGAAAGATGCGCTCGGTGAGCCCCAAGACCTCGCCCATGGCCCGCAGGCGCTCTAGCTGGTCGTGGGCCAGGGCCTTGGTGGGGTACATCAGTATGGCTGTGTTCCCCTCGAGCAGCGCTTTGAGTACAGGCACCTGAAACACCAGGCTCTTGCCCGAGGCAGTCGAGGTCGCCAGCACGACGGACCCCCCATCCAAGGCCCTCAGGGCCTCGGCCTGGTGGGCGAAGGGCTTCAGGCTCAGCGCCTCGAGCACCCCCGCGAACTCGCCCGCGTAGTCCACCCTCCGCGGTGGGTCGGCCCCCAGCAAGCGCACGAAGCTCAGCTGGTCCGCGTAGCCTTCGATGTCGCGGAGCCACTGGGCATAGCTGTCATAGTCGGCGAGTTCTTTGGGAAGCATGCTCGAGCCATCGACCCCCGACTCAATGGCTTCGGCAAGAAGCCTAATTCCGCGAGGAAGCGATCTTGCGGTCGCGCGGCCCTGAGAGCACCCGGTCGAAGCTGGCGCTGGCCCGGCCTTTCATCTCCTCGACCGCGCTCCAGTCGGGCTGAACGTTGTGCTCGACCATCCGTACGAAGTAGCCAGCCTCGCCCGGGATCTCCTGGAATGGGGCCTTGGCGTCGCGGCAGAAGCCGGCCACCTTGGGGTCATAGGACAACCCGGCGAAAGGGGTTCCGGCGGCGGCGGCCAGGATCACCCCGTGCAACCGGATCGAGATCACGTAGGCCGACTGGGCCAGCACGTAGAACACCCGGCGGGGGTCCCAGGCCAGCTCGGCGGTGAAGCCCGGGAAGAACTCCAGCGCATCCTCGTCGTGCCCCGGCTGCATCGCCAGGACCACCACCTCGTAGCCCAACTCCCGCAGCCGCTCGGCGGTTTGGGCTAGGGTGCGGTTGGCTTCGTCGAAACCCGCCCTGGGTACCAGCGTCACCATTCTCGGCTCGCGCTCCACGGGAGGTGGGCTGAGCAGCATCGCGCAGTCGGCGCCTAATTCGGCCTGCAAGCCCAGCCGCCGGGCGTACTCGAGCGAGTCGCGGTCACGCATGAAGAGCTGAACGCCCTTGAGCACACGCTGCACGGCCCGCTCGCCCTTAGGGGAAAGGGGGCCGAGCGACTGGTTGAATACGTGAACCGGCTTGCCCCGCACCCTGGCCATGCGGATGATGGTGAGGTAGTACCACAGACTGGCCGAGGAAGTCTTGTCCTGCAGAAGGGTTCCGCCACCCGACAAGAGCAGGTCGGCCTCGCCCAGCGCCCGCCAGACCTCGAGGGGATGGGCGCGCCTGACCGCCCGCACCCCGTAGAGCTGCTGGGTCTCGGCTGGGTTTTTGGAAAGCACCAGCGGGGTGTGCCCCCGCGCCTTGAGCTCCTGCACGATGGCTTCCAGGAGGGCTTCGTCTCCCGCGTTGTGAAAGCCGTAATACCCGCTCAGCGCGACCACCATTGCCAGACCCTCCGGACCACCCACACCAGAACAAACCCCAGGATAAGCCCGATGATCATGCCGTTTAGTACCCGAAATAACGATATGGTGAGGGGCGTGTGAAAGTGCGAGAAGGTGTTGAGGATTGAACCCATTCCCACCGCCACCAGTAGCAACAGGCCGTTGCGCAACCACAGGGGCCAGGGCAGCAGCAAGGCCAGCGGAGCCACTGCGTGGGCGAAGATCTCCTTGAAGCGGGGCCGCACCATGGCGTCTTGCAGGATGGCCCGCAGCTGCAACTCCCAGTCGGGCACGAGTGCCCCTGCGGCGTCGTTGCCCCGGCGCAGGAGGGCCAGGGCCAGCAGCGCCAGCCCCACCAAAGCCACCGCGACCTCGCCCAGCTTGATGGGGTAGCCCCACAGCCTGGTGATGGCGCCCTTCCAATCCTGTGGCAGGTACGAAAGTCCCACCAATAGCGGCGGCACCAGCAGCGTGAGCGAAACGCCCTTGAAGGGGGTCAGGCCCAGCATGCTCTGGGGGTCACTGCCCAGCGCGGTCAGGAAGACCACCCCCACCAGTGAGTAGACTGCCGCCGCCAGCCAGACCGCCATGCCCCGGCGTGGCTCGAGGAAGCCCAGCGCGGGGAAGACCAGCGCCGCCAGCAAGGCCCCGAAGTCCCCTCGCACGTAGACCAGCGCGAAGAGCAGCAGGCCTAGCGCGATGATGGGGCCAAGGGGCCGCGGGTAGCCCAGCGCCAGCAGCCCCAGCCCCGCCAGCACGCCCACCAGCGCCGCGTAGCGCAGGGGAGAGAGCTCGAAATCGCGGGGAGCGGGGGTGCCAAAGGCGATACGGGCGTTCTCGAGCCCCCCCTTGAGCCGGGCGACGAACTCCTGGGTGTCGGCGAAGTCCTGGAAGGGCCGGATGTACAGGAGCTGGTGCCCCCGCTCCCGCGCCGCCAGCACGAACTTATCGGCCACCTCGTCGGGTTTGAGCTTGGCCTGCCACTCCGGGCGGATGGAGAACAGCCGCAGCACCGGCAGGGAAGCGGCCAGCCGCGAGAAGCCCTCCTGCGGGGTGCCCTCGATCCAGGCGATGGGCCTGCCGCCCAGCATGGCCTGGGCTTCTGCGAGCTTCTTGGGGTTCCCCAGCACGTCCACCCCGGCGAAGACGATGGCGTCGGCCTGGGGTGGGATGGCCTGGGGGAGGTAGGTGCGGTAGGGGTGGTTGTAAGGGCGATAAACAACGAAGTAGCCCTCGGCCTTAAGGCGCTCGAGCAGCGCCGGGTCATAACCGGCGGGGAAGCCGCTGACGTTGAGCGGGGCGCCGTACCAGGTCAGGCCGCCAGCCTTGAGGCTTTGTAGAGGGATCGTCCAGTTGCGCCGGATCTGCTGGGTGAGCCAGTCGGGGGCGCTGAAGTAGAACCAGCCGCTTTTGAAGCCGGCCTGCGGGTAGAGCAGGCCGAGTTCGCCCCCGTTCTTCAGCATGACCACACCCTGTTCGGCCAGGCTGCCCAGCCCGCGTTCGTAGATCGCCACCCCGGCCACCCCCAGGGCCTTGTATTTGGCTAGCTGTTCCTCGAAAGGGATGTTGGCGGCGCGGGCTTCTTCCTCCACGTCCAGGCCATCCACCACCAGCACCACTGGGCCAGGATGCTCCGCCTGCACGCGCGGCAGCAGGGCAGGCAGCGAGAGCAGGGCGGCCAGCGCGATGACGATGCGCAGCAGCCTTGGCAGGCTCACGCTACCCCTCCGGCGGTGAAGAGGCTATGAATGCGGGCGGTAAGCATGTCCAGTGCTGCGCTGTTTTTGCCCCCGTGGGGGATGATCACGTCGGCGTAGCGCTTGGAGGGCTCGACGAAGGAGAGGTGCATGGGGCGCACCCGCTCCATGTACTGCTCCACCACGCTCTCCACCGTGCGGCCCCGCTCGAGGATGTCGCGCTGCAGCCGCCGAATGAAGCGCACGTCCGGGTCGGCATCTACGAAGATGCGCAGGTCCATCAGTTCGCGCAGGCGTTCGTCGAAGAGCACCAGGATGCCCTCGAGCACCACCACCGGAGCCGGCTCGATTCGGACGGTTTCGCCCAGACGGGTGTACTCCTCGAAAGAGTACAGCGGCATTTCGACCGGGCGTCCGTGCCGGAGCTGGGCAATGTGAGCGAGGTAGAGCTCGAGATCGAAAGCCGCCGGGTGATCGTAGTTGACGCGGATGCGTTCTTCAAAGGGCAGCTCGGATTGGTCCTTGTAGTAGTTATCCATCGGTAGCACCGCCACGCGCTCGGGCAGGGCCGCGGCCAGCACGGCGTCGGCCACGGTGCTCTTGCCACTGCCCGTCCCCCCGGCGATGCCAATGACGAAGGGTCGGTGAGAGTCCACCTCCCAATCATATGCAAGAGCGGGGAAGAGGGACAGGGGAGCCGGCTGTCAAAGCCGCAGGCCCTGCTCCCTCGACAACCCAAGGGGCGGGTCATTGGGCCCGCCCCTGCGTAGCCATCGGATCAGACCTTGGCCTGGCTGCGGCTTTGGGTTTCCTTGAGCGTGGCGTGGCCGATGGCTTTCTCGTTGCCTTCGGTTTCGAAGGCGTGCAGCTTGCTGGGGTCTATGAGCAGCTCTACCGTGTCACCGGGGAGCACCACGGCGTGCCCGTCCACCTTGGCCGTGACCATGGCTCCCCCCACCGCGGCGTGGATTTCCGTATCGGCTCCCAGGGGCTCGACTACCTCGACCTCGGCCTTGACCAGGTTGTTGTCCTCGGGGATGGTGGTCCAGCCCTTGAGGCCGATGTGCTCGGGGCGGATACCCATCCAAACCTCCCTGCCGTTGTAGGCCCTGAGGCTGGCGGAGAGGGTGGGGTTGGCCCTGATCTTCTGGCCATCGATCGAGAAGTAGGCGTCGTTTCCTTGCAGCTCTACCCTGGCCCGGACGAAGTTCATGGAAGGCGAGCCGATGAAGCCAGCTACGAACTTGTTCTCGGGGAAGTCGTAGAGGTTGAGGGGGGTGTCGGTCTGCTGGATTTCGCCGTCTTTCATCACCACGATGCGGTGGCCCAGGGTCATGGCCTCTACTTGGTCGTGGGTCACGTAGACCGTGGTCACGCCCAGGCGACGGGTCAGCTTGGCGATCTCGGCGCGCATCTCTACGCGCAGCTTGGCGTCGAGGTTGGAGAGGGGCTCGTCGAAGAGGAAGACCTTGGGCTCACGCACGATGGCGCGCCCCATCGCCACGCGTTGGCGCTGGCCGCCGGAAAGCTCGCGGGGCTTGCGCTGGAGCAGGTGGTCGATCTTGATGATGCGGGCAGCTTCCTTAACCCGCCGGTCGATCTCGTCGCGGGGCACCCTGCGCAGCTTGAGGCCAAAGGCCATGTTGTCGTAGACGTTCATGTGGGGGTAGAGCGCGTAGTTCTGGAAGACCATGGCGATGTCGCGGTCCTTGGGCGGAACGTCGTTGACCAGTCGGTCTCCGATGTAGATCTTGCCCTCGGTGATGTCCTCCAAGCCCGCGATCATGCGCAGCGTGGTGGTCTTGCCGCAGCCCGAAGGCCCCACGAACACCACAAACTCGCCGTCTTCGGTCTCGAGGTTGAAGTCCTTGACCGCCGTGACCTTGGTGCCATACCGCTTGTATACGTTCTCCAGCTTGATTTTTGCCATGAGATGGCCTCCTCTTTCGTACCCTAGCTCCCGCGCTGTGAGCCTGTAGCCCATCGGGGAGTTTGGTGCTGGGTACACGGTCAGTTTATAAGCCATCCCGCCGGAGAATCAATGCCGACTCGAGGCCGCCGACCCGGCTGTGCAGCGCCCAAGAGATTCGCTACAACAGCGTATTCTTTGCCCCGATGGGCTCGAGGAGCTGCACTGTGAGCGTGCTGAAATCAGATTGTGTTCCCAGAGGGATTGCCTGTACGGTGGGTGGATCCTGGAGCGCTCGAGCTTGACGGCGCTGATCGCTGCAAATATGCTCACCTTGGTCGGACTTCCTGGCAAAAACACAAAGAACTCCTGGCCGTGCTGTTTGATTGTTTAGGCTGTGCTCGAGGAGGTTGGCGTATGCTCAGAGGCTTTAGGGACTTCATCTTTCGCGGCAATGTCGTGGACCTGGCGGTAGCCGTGGTCATCGGCGCAGCCTTTGGCGCGGTGGTGGATTCGATGGTCAAGGACATCATCACCCCCATCATCGGCCTGATCGGTGGCCAGCCGGATTTCTCGGCGATTCGCATCGGCGCCAATGCCCAGGGACAGGGTGGCATCGCCATCGGCAACTTCCTCAACGCCCTGCTCTCCTTCCTGATCAAAGCCGCGGTGATCTACTTCGTGATCGTGCAGCCTATGAAGCGTGTGATGGAAATGATGAAGCGCAACGAAGCTTCCACACCTCCCCCTCCCCCCGAGGACATCGTGTTGCTGCGTGAAATCCGCGACGCGCTCAAGGGTCGCAATCCGTAGCTGGGGCTACGAAAGTCGTTCAGTACCCCGCGGGCCGACATTCAGCGCTTCTGTGTGTCAGTGGGATGACTTTTGCCCCTCGTGCGAAAACATAAATTGAACTCATGGCGACGAAGCGTGTCGTACTCCACCAACTCGTCGGGCATCGTTTCTTGGGGATCAACGAGCAGGGTGACAAGGTCATGATCGACGGCGACCAGCCAGCCAGTGGGATGCGTCCCATGGAGTTGTTGCTGGCGGCTGTGGCCGCGTGCACCGCCTACGACGTGGTCGATATCATGAACAAGAAACGCCAGCCCCTGGCACGCTACCGTGTCGAGGCGGTGGGGGAGCGGGCCGAGGAGCACCCCAAGCGCTACACCCACATCGTGATCACCCACTATGGAGCCGGGCCCAATGTGACCCAGGAAGCCCTGCTGCGTGCGGCCCAACTTTCCCACGAGAAATACTGCTCGGTTTCGGCCAGCCTTAACGTGCCGGTAGAGGTGCGGGCGGTGGTTGAGCCCTACGAGCTTGGCCAGCCTGCTTGAGGAAGACAGCCTGACGCCGGGCCACTGTGCTCCGGCGTTTCTTTTGGGCGAGGGGTGTGCCCCGCCCCAAATCCTGCGTTGGGGGGAATACACCGTACGCATCGAGGGCCATTCCCCCAGGCCGAGATCAGGGGTGTGCGCCGGGCAAGAGCCCAAGGGGCCGTGGATCAACGAGAGCAGCGGCCCAGCCCTACGAAAAGCGCCGACGAACCGCTGATAGCCAACACCGTGCGCTTAGCGCTGAGCGCACGACGCGCAACCTACCTACCCCCCGCCTCGTAACGCTCCCAGGCCTCCAACGCCGCCGCGAAAGAGAAGCCCCGGTTGGCCAGGAAGCGGATGGCTTTGGCTTTATCGCCCTTGTGGCGGCTTTGGTAACGCTCCAGCAGGGCCAGGGCCTCGGCTACTGGGTCGCTCTGGGGCTCGAGGGCTGCCAGAACCTCGCTGACGATGTCCCTGGGCACGCCCTTGGCCTCGAGCGAGCGGCGAATCTTGGCCGCGCCCCACTTGCCCTGGTAAAGCCGGGCATAGCCCTCGGCGTATTTGCGGTCGTCGAGGAAGCCCAGCGCCTTGACCCGCTCGACGACCCGCGCCACCACCTCCACCGGGCCCCTTCGGGCGAGCTTTTGGCGCAGGGCGGACTCGGTGTAAGGACGCATGTTGAGCACCCTGAGGGCATACTCGAAGAGCTCCTGGGCGGCCTTGCTTTCCTCGGGCATGGCCATCTCCCGCACCATAACGGCAGCATTGGCCTCAGATCAAGGTGCTTCACCAATCCACGCCGGGGTTAAACTGTTCGTCGTGCGCGTCTTTGCCATCGCCGACCTTCACCTCTCCCGAGCCTTCCCCAAGCCCATGGCCATCTTCGGTCCCAACTGGGAAGGCCACCCTGAGGCGGTGTTCGAGGAATGGCGCAAGGTGGTGGGCGAGGACGATCTGGTGATTGTCGCGGGTGATATCTCCTGGGCCATGAGGCTGCCCGAGGCCCTGGTGGACTTACGCGACCTGGGCGAGTTGCCCGGCATCAAGGTGCTGCTGCGGGGTAACCACGACTACTGGTGGCCCTCCATCAGCCGCTTGCGCGAAGTCCTCCCCCCACGCATGCACGCCTTGCAACACGACTCGTTGATGATCGGCGGCGTGGCCATCGCCGGAAGCCGAGGCTGGGATGCCCCAGGCAGCCGCGACTTCAGCCAGGAAGACCTGCGCATTTATAAGCGCGAACTCGAGCGCCTGCGCCTGAGCCTCAAGACCGTGCAGAACCAGCCCTACGACCACCTGATCCTGGCCCTGCACTACCCCCCCTACTCCGTAACCGGCGGGCCGACCGGTTTTACCGACCTGATCGAAGAATATCGCCCAGATATGGTCGTCTACGGCCACCTGCACGGGGCCGATCCCAACCGGCTGCCTCAATCCTGGGACGGCATCCCGCTGCACTTTGTATCCGCCGACATGATCCGCTTCAGGCCCAAGCTGATCCTCGAGACGGCATCAAAGTCGTCCGTAGCCGATGGCCAATAGCCAATGCACGTCAAACGCGAATTGCGTATGACCTACGACCCCGCCACCGGAGGCACGTCCACGCGGTATCATCGAGTAGCATGATCACCGCTTTCGTGCTCATCCAGACCAAGCGCGAGTCCACCGCCGAGACCGCCGAGGCCGTAGCCGAGATCCCCGGCGTGGCCGAGGTCTACTCGGTGACGGGAGAATGGGACCTGGTGGCCAAGCTCTCCTTTCAGGACTTTGAGCAGCTCGACGATATCGTGACCCTGGGCCTGCGCAAGCTCTCGGGGATTGAGCGCACTCAGACCCTGCTGGCCTTCAGGGCCTACCCCAAAAAGCTGCTGGAGCAGGGTTTCAATATCGGCTCGGAGCTGGGGTAGTGTTTAGGGTTCTATTCAACATCCAAGCCCTGGTCTTGCTGGTTGGGGTCGTAGGCATGGCCGTGGGGGGATACCCGCCGGTGCGAGAGCCTGACCCTCTGCGCGACACCCTGGCTTTTCTGGCGCTTTACCTGGGGTTGATGGGCCTCGAGCGGCTCTTCTCCCGGCTATTCCCCTCTTCCTTCGGAGTGGTGCAGCAACTCCACTCCCAGATCGGGCGGGCCTTTCGTGACCAACAACTCGGCTACAACCATGCCCTGCAGCTGGGCATGATCTCGGGCCTGGCCGAGGAGGTATTCTTCCGCGGAGCACTGCAAAGCCTGCTGGTGAGCACCCTGGGCCTGGGCTGGTTGGGCGTGGTGATCCAGGCCCTCATCTTCGCCGCCTTCCATCCGGTCCCCGACCGCCGGGCCTGGAGCTACCCGCTGTTCATCTTCATCGCCGGGCTAGCCTTCGGGGTGGTCTATTTCCTCACCGGAAGCCTGATTCCTGGCATCTTGGCCCATTACCTCAACAATGCCAGGGGGTTCTACCAGCTGCTCGATGAGGCCAAACGGCTCGAGCGCAGCGAGAATGGCTAGAGCAAGGGGCGCTAAATTCTCATACCAGATTCGGTCAGTTCGTTCCCGAATGGGAACGCCGCCCCGCCAAGGTGGGGTGGTCGACCGAAGGGAGTGCTCTAGGATTCAAAAAGATAGCCTCTGGGTTTTGGTTTTGAAGAGTATCTTTTTGAATCCGGTATAACGGGCCACGTATGACCCACGTCTGGCCTCCGCCCATCGGTGAATTCTCCCCTCGCTTTGCGTGGTATACCAGCCGTGGCTTATGCTCTTGACTCGGGAGGAAAAGCATGTCCTATCAACGCATCAAGGTGCCTGCGGGCGATAAGATCACCATCCAAGACGGCGTATTGCAGGTACCTGACCAGCCCATCATCGGCTTTATCGAAGGGGATGGCACCGGCCCCGACATTTGGCGAGCCGCTCAGCCTGTGCTCGATGCCGCCGTGGCCAAAGCCTACGGTGGCCGCAGAAAAATCGCCTGGGCCGAAATCTACGCGGGTGAAAAGGCCAACGAGGTATATGGCCAGGTGCTCTGGCTGCCCGATGAAACCCTCGAGTTCATCCGCGAATACCGCGTCGCCATCAAAGGCCCGCTGACCACGCCCGTGGGTGGCGGCATCCGCAGCATCAACGTGGCCTTGCGCCAGGAGCTCGACCTCTACGCCTGCGTGCGTCCGGTGCAGTGGTTCGAGGGGGTGCCCAGCCCCGTGCGCCATCCCGAGCTGGTCAACATGGTGATCTTCCGCGAAAACACCGAGGACATCTACGCGGGAATCGAGTTTGCCAAGGATAGTCCCGAAGTCAGGAAGTTCCTCGAGTGGTTCGAGCGCGAATTCCCCCAACCCTACAGCAAAATCCGCTTTCCCAACACCGCCGGCATCGGCATCAAGCCCGTCTCACAGGAGGGCACCCATCGCCTGGTCGAGGCCGCGATCAACTACGCCATCGCCAACGACCTTCCCAGCGTGACCCTGGTGCACAAGGGGAACATCATGAAGTTCACCGAGGGGGCCTTCCGGGATTGGGGCTACCAGCTCGCCAAGGAGAAGTACGGAGCACAAGACCTCGATGGCGGCCCCTGGCAGGTCCTCAAGAACCCCCGCACCGGCAGGGACATCGTCATCAAGGACATGATCGCCGACAACTTCCTGCAGCAAATCCTGCTGCGCCCCGCCGAGTACAGCGTGGTGGCGACACTGAACCTCAACGGCGATTACCTCTCCGATGCCCTGGCCGCCCAGGTCGGCGGGATTGGGATCGCACCAGGCTCGAACGTCAACTACTACACCGGCCACGCGGTTTTCGAGGCCACCCACGGCACCGCTCCTAAGTACGCGGGCAAGGATCAGGTCAACCCCTCCTCGGTGATCCTCTCCGGCGAGATGATGCTGCGTTACATGGGCTGGACCGAGGCTGCCGATCTGATCATCAACGCCATGACCCGGACCATCGCCCAGGGCCGCGTCACCTACGACTTCCACCGCCTGATGGTGGCCGAAGGTCGCCAGGCTACGCTGCTGAAGTGCAGCGAGTTCGGGCAGGCCTTAATCGAGAACATGTGATGCTAGATTCGGTTAGCTCGGCAATGAGCTAACCGAATCTGGTATTAATCCAGCAATCCCGTCCGACGCAGCAGGGCCTCGGGGTTGGGGTCGCGGCCCATGAAGTTGCGAAAGAGTTGGGCGGGGTCGTCGGAGTTGCCTTTGGAGAGGATGTGCTCGAGGAAGTCCCGTCCGGTCTGCGGATTGAAGATGCCCTCGGCCTGGAAGCGGGAGAAGGCGTCGGCGTCGAGCACCTCGGCCCATTTGTAGGAGTAATACCCCGCCGCGTAGCCTACCGGGCTACCGAAGAGGTGGCTGAAGGAGGCGATAAAGGCGTAGTCCTCGGGCAGGGGGGCCGGGGAGAAGGCAGCCATGATCTGGCGGGTGTAGCGCATCAGGTCGCCGTTGTGGGGGGTGTAGTCGATGTGCATGGCCAGATCGACGGTGCCGAAGGCGAGCTGGCGCATGGTGTTGTTGGCGGCGCGGTAGGTGCGGGCCCGCTGCATGCGCTGGAAGAGCTCGTCGGGGATGGGATCGCCGGTTTGATAGTGGCGGGCGAAGAGGTCTAAGGCTGCGCGCTCCCAGCACCAGTTCTCCATGATCTGCGAGGGTAGCTCGACGAAGTCCCAGGGCACGTTGGTCCCGGCCAGGCTCTTGACCTCCACGTTGGAAAGTGCGTGGTGCAGCAGGTGACCGAACTCGTGGAAGATGGTTTCGACCTCGCGGTGGGTGAGCAGGGCGGGTTGATCGCCGACAGGAGGGGTGAGGTTGCCGCATATCAGGGCCAGGTGGGGCTCGAAAACCCCGTCGCGCTCGCCGGTGATGAAGTAGTTCATCCAGGCTCCCCCGCGCTTGTCCTCACGGGGAAACCAGTCGGTGTAGAAGCGGGCGGTGAAGCGGCCTTGGGGATCGTAGAGGTCGTAGCTCTTCACCTCGGGGTGCCAGCCCTCAGCCTGGGCGGGCTCGACGCGGATGCCAAAGACCCGCCCGCACAGCTCGAACAGCCCCTCGAGCACCCTCTCCAGGGGGAAGTAAGGGCGCAGGGCCTCCTCGTCGAAGTCGTAGACCGCCCGGCGTTGCTTCTCGGCGTAGTAGGCCACGTCCCATGGCTCGAGGGCAGGGGCATGGGGGCCCTCGAGCCGTCGTCGGAAAGCCTGCAACTCCTCGTTCTCCCGCTCGAAGTAGGGCCGGTAGCGCTCGGCCAGGTCGCGCTCGAAGGCCACGGCGGTGGCCCCATTCTTCGCCATGCGCTCCTCCAGCACCAAGTCGGCGAAGTGAGCGTAGCCAAGCAACTTGGCCTTCTCTTGCCTGAGCGCGAGGATCTCGTCGATGAGCGGGCGGTTGTCGCGGCCTTCCTCGGTAGCGCGGTTATTGTAGGCCAGGTAGACCTGCTTGCGGATGTCGGGGTCGTCGAGGTAGGTCATGAGGGCGAGGTAGCTAGGGGCTTGCAAGGTGAAGCGCCAGCCCTCCTTGCCCTTGGCCTTCGCGCTTTGCCGAGCGGCCTGGCGGGCACTGTGTGGCAGCCCGGAGAGTTGGTGTTCCTCCAGGTACAGTTCGAAAGCGGCGGTGGAATCGAGCACGTTCTGGCTGTACTTGCTGGTGAGCTCGGCCAGGCGGGTGTTGATGGCCTCGAGGCGGGCTTTCTTCTCAGGGGGCAGCTCGGCCCCCTCGCGGCGGAAAGAATCGAGGGTGAGCTGGAGGAAGCGCCGCTTGGTGGGTGAGAGCCGCTGGGCTTCGGGTGTGGAGGCGTAGGCCTTGAGGGCCTCGTACAGCTCGCTGGAGAGTTGGATCTTGCTGTAGAAGGCGGTGACCTGGGGCAAGATGGCGTTGTAGGCCTGACGCAGCTCGGGCGTGGTGCGTACGCTCTCGAGGTGGGCCACCACCCTGAAAGCCCGCTGTAAGCGTTCACCGAGTCGGTCCAGCGCTCCGAGGGTGTTGGCGTAGGTGCGCTCGCCGCGAACGGCCAGGATGGCCTCGAACTCCTGCTGGGCCTCGGCGATGAGCGTGACGATGGCTTCCTCGACGTGCTCGGGCTTTATGCGGTCAAAGGGGATTTCGAACCCCAGATCGAGCAGGGGATTTTCTGTCATAAGCTGGAGTATATGTGTGAGCTATTCAAAAAGATGAGGGGCTATTTCGAGTAGGCTCGCACCGCCTCGACCACCTGCTCTGCCTGGAGGTCGGAGAGGAAAGGATGCATGGGCAGCGAGAGCACCTCGCGGGCGGCCTGTTCGGCGTGGGGAAGCGAACCCTCGGGGGCCAGGTCGCGGTAGGCCGGTTGCAGGTGCGCGGGCAGGGGATAGTGGATACTCGAGCCCACCCCGCGTTCCTTGAGGAAGGCTTGCAGGCGGTCTCGCTCAGGGGTGCGGATGGTGTATTGGTGGTAGATGTGCAGCGCATAGGGGGCCTGGATGGGGGTCTGCACCAGACCTTTCAAGCCCTGGTCGTAGATGCGGGCGATTTGACGGCGGCGCCGGTTCCAGCCCTCGAGGTGAGGCAGCTTGACCCGCAGGATGGCCGCCTGCAAGGCGTCCAGGCGTGAGGTGTAGCCCGCTGGGCGCACGTGGTGGTAGCGCGCCTGCTGGCCGTGGGAAGCCAGCAGCCGGGCCTCCTCGGCAACGGTGGGGTCGGCGGTGGTGATGAAGCCTGCGTCGCCGTAGGCTCCGAGGTTTTTGGTGGGGTAGAGGCTGAACCCCGCGGCGTGGCCCAGGGCTCCGGCCATCGTGCTCTGCGACCCGTCCGCGCAGTAGCGGGCCCCGATGGCCTGCGCGGCGTCCTCGAGCACCTTCAGGCCGTGGCGCTCGGCGATGGCCCGGATCTCGCCCATGGGGGCCACCTGGCCGTAGAGGTGAACGGGTAGGATGGCCCTGCTCCGCTCGGTGATGGCGGCCTCGAGCAGCTTGGGGTTGAGGTTGAAGGTGGTGGGGTCGATGTCTACGAGCACCGGCTTTGCCCCGGCGATCTGGATGGCCTCGAGGGTGGCGATGAAGGTGAAGGGGGTGGTGATCACCTCGTCCCCTGGACCGATGCCCAAAGCCCGCAGCGCGATGAATAGGGCGTCGGTGCCCGAGCCCACTCCCACGACGTGGGGCACCCCGAGGTAGTCGGAGAGCTCGCGCTCGAGGGTGCTAACCTCCGGCCCCCCGACGAAGACCCCCGCCTCCAGGACGCGCCCCAAAGCAGCGTCTATCTCGCTTTTGAGCAGCCGGTATTCGCTTTGCAGATCGATGATAGGAACCATGAGCTTATCCAGTTGTGTCTTGCCGGTTCGCCTCGAGCCTGTGGCTACGGACTCTCCGCTATCGGCGATTTTATCGGTAGACCCCTCGTCCCAGCGCCCAACCTGCCCCAAGGGCCAGCAGATTGGCGCTCCACATGGCGATCTCAGGCAGCCACACGCTGCTGCGCGACACTACCCCGCCCAGCCCAAACAGCACGTAATACCCCACCGCGAGCACCAGCGCGAGCCCCAGGGCCACGCCGGGGCTGCTGGCGCGCTGGATGGCCACGGGCAGGGCCAGCCACAGCAGCACCAAGGGCGCGAAGGACTGGGCCAAGGCCGCGTGCAGGTTGGCCCTGGCCTCCACCTTTTCCCGGACGGAGGCGGTGGGGTTCAGCCAGAGCCTGAGCCAGTAGGAGGGGGGGTGAGAAGCGTCCAGGGCGGTGCTGCTGTAGTTGGAGAACTGGGCTACGAGGTCGTCCTGGCTCAGCGGCAGCCGGATGAGCAGGCTGTGCGTGATGTTCTGGGCCTGGATGTAGCCTTGGAAGAAGGCTTCGACCTGCTCGAGGTCGCCGAAGTCGGGCGGGGGCAAGCGGTCCATGTCCAACGCGAAGCCCTTGACCTCACCCAGCCTTAGCGCGTAGCCCTCGAGCTTGCCCCACTCGGCGAAGTAGACCGTCAGCTTACGGTCCTCCCACTGTTGCACCCGCACCCGCAGCAGCTCATTCTTGGCGGGGTCGTAGCCTGCGAAGAAGAGCCGCATCTTCCCCACCGGCAAATCCTGCCCCACCAGCCTGAAGACGCCCCCGTTGCTGTCGAAGGAGCGCCACCAGGTCAGCACGGTCTGTTTGTTGCTCCAGGGGATCACCCACTCGGCCAGGGCAAAGGAAAGCGCCGTCAGCAGGACCCCCCCCACCAGCAGCCAGCGGGCGGTGCGGCGGGGGGAGATGCCCCCAGCCTGCATCACCAGCAGCTCGTTTTCCCGCGCCAGGCGACCATAGCCCAGCAGTACCGCGAAGAGCACCGCCACCGGGAGAGTCTGGGCCACGATGGCGGGCACCTGTAGGCCGAGCCAGGCCACGAGCCCGCCCAGGGGCATCTGGCCTACGTAGGCGCTGCGGGCGAGGATGTTGGAAAGCAGACCCAGCCCGATGTAGAGCACCAGCCCGAAGGCGAAGACGGGTAAGGTTTCACGCAGGAGGTAGCGGTCGAGGCGGGTCATATGCGCTCTGCTTCTGCCCACGGAAGCTGCTTTTGCCGCAGAGTGTGCCCATGCTGAGGCTTTGGGGATGTGGGGTGAATGGCCGGGATCGCTGTCATGCGGTTGCTCAGTGTACTTGCTGTCCCAAGGGTTGCTCATCTCAGCTCGAGGCCAAAGCTAAAACGCCCCGCTGCGCTTTCGCCGGAAACCTGGGGGATGAATACTTGTTGGTAGCCCACTTTCCAGACCAGGCAACAGTCGGCGTAGCGCAGCTCGAGGCCCGCCCGGCTGAAGCCTCCCCGCCAGAAGTCGTAGCCGAGGCTGGGGGCCAGGGCGAAGCTATAGGTGCAGCTCAGGGGGTTGGGCTCGAAGGCCAGCAGTAGCTCGCGCTGCTGATCAAAGCCATCGTTGTCGGGGATGAAGTCGTTGCGGTAACGAAACTCGCCCGTGAGCACCCCGTCCGGAAGCTTAGGGCTGTAGCGCACGCTGGCCCCCAGCTCGCGGTCGAGGAAATCGAAGCTGGAGCGCAGAGCCAGATCGGAGAAGCCCAGTTCGCCCGAAGCGCGATTGACGGGGTCATGGCGCTCATAGAGATAGCGACTGGTGCGGTTTTGCAGGCTGTAGTCGTAGGCGAGCTTCAGGGTAAAGTCACGGCTGTAGCGGCCCTCGAGCCTGAGCCCGGCGGCCAGGTAGGGGGGATCGTTGTTGTAGGCCGCACCCAGCGCCCAAGGCTCGAAGCGAAGGGCCATCGCTCCCTCCCTCAGCTCCAGCGGATAGCGCAGCTCGAGCCCCGCCGTCAGGCCGCTGACGTAAGCGTCGGCGGCGGAGTAGGGCTTTGGGTCGCCGTCGCTTGAGGTTTGCTCCTCGGCGATGCGCCCGAAGGGGGAGAGCAGCAGGCCCCCAAGCCTGAACGTCTGGCGCAGGCCCATCTCGAAGGTGGACATGCGCGAGGTAGCCTCGGTGGCCTGGTCGCGATTGGTGTCGACCTTGAAGAAAAGCGGGCCACTCTCGAGGCCGCTGTAGAAGTCGAACCACTGGCTGCGAAAGACCGTGCGGAAGCGGAGGCTGCTTCCGGGCTTGGACACCGCTGCTCCGATGGTGACGCTGCGGGTGGTGGGGTTGCTCAGGTTGCTTCCCAGCAGGGTCAGGGTGGTGCCGACCCGGCCCTCCTCGCCCCCAAGCAGGGGCAGGTCTTCGACGCCCAGCGTCGGTCCATCGCTGAAGCCGTAGCCAAAGCGAAGGGGAACGTTGATCGAACCCCCGCTTCCCGCCGAGAGGCCGGGAATTGCGGTGGTGACGGGCTGGTCGATGGCGACTTGCAGCCGCTCGAGGCGGGCGAGCTCGAGGCCGTAGGTCTCCAGGCTGCTCTGCTCCAGGACCAGCAGGCCGCTTTCGGTGTGGAAAGCCGCTTCCTGGGCCACGATCCGCAGGTCCTCACCACACTTGCAGGTCGTCAGCCCGATGCCTCTGGCCCTGAACACCCTGTCCCTGACCACGCCCTGCCGGGCCCGAAATCGATAGGCTTTTGTTTGGGCTGTGAGGTCTTGGATGCTGATCTCTTTCTTGTCTTGGTCGAAGCGAATTTCCTTCGCCCGAACCTGAAGGCCCGTCGATTCGAAGCAGGCTCCGTCGCTGAAGATGGCGATGCTCCCGTCGTACTCGACGTTGACCCCGCCCACGATCCCATCGGGCGTCTCGGCCAGGTAGGGCGCGTCGGCGCATCTCTCGTAAGGGAGTGCGGGGTCATCGGCCAGGGTCTGGGCCATCGCGCTGCCGAAGAACAAGAACATGAGCAGCGATAGGCTACGCACCATCACAGTCTGCTGGCGTAGGAACGCAGGCGGTTGAGCACGTCGGCGGGCACTTTGGTGGTGGCCGTGGTCCTGCTGCCCTTGAAGTCGATGAGCAAGGTGCTATCGTTGCGCTGCCCCCTGAAGCTGCTCTGGCCGTCTTTGTAGCTGAAGCTGCCCAGCACCAGCGCCTGGCTTCTGGCGGTGTCGATGACCAGGGTGTTGGCCTCGAGCTGGGGATCCTGTGAGCGCACGTTGCCCTTGAGTATCACCACGCTCTCGGCCAGCAGCCCCAGGCCGTTGGTACCGGTCAGGCCCTTGACGTTGCTCGAGGAGTAGCGCACCCCCGAGAGCTTGAGCTGCTCGCCGTGGAACAAGTACTCCAGGCTCGAGGCGTAGAAGGTGCCCTCACTGCCGCGCAACGTGGCGTTGCGGGCTCGGATGAACTCCTCCTGCTTGAACTGGATGTAGCTGCCCTCGAGGCGCAGGTTGTTTTTGTTGTCCACCAGTACTCCGCCCTTGGGCATGGTGGTCACCCCGGTGCCGAGGTCGAGTTCTTGTTCCCCGCTCTCGACGCTGAAGCTGGAGAAGCGGCCCGCAGTGAGCACCAGCACGCACAGCGCCAGCAGCACCAGCGAACTTTTGTTGATGGTGGGGGACAAAACGCCTGACATCATGCCCTAAATGCTACTGCTCCGGTCATTAGGGACATGAAGAGGTAGGCAGACCATCGCCCAAGATGGAGATACCCTTCAATTGCCGCGAAATGCCCCTATACTGAACTACGAAATGCGATTGCTGGCGCTTGTGCTGCTACTTGCGACTCAGGCATTGGCTTTCCCGCGGGTGGGATTGCACGAAAACTTCACCCGCCTGGTCTTTGACCTACCTCCGGGCGCTTCCTATGAGATGAACACCGAGGGGCAGACCCTCACCCTGCGCTTTCGCGGGGTTAAGGCCGAGGCCCTCGATGAGGGCGTGAACTCCGACCAGGTGGCTTCCTATCAGGTGGTGATCGGTGGCGCATTGGTCGAAGTGTTCGTGCGCCTGAAGGCGGGTGTGCGGGTGCAGAGCAGCGTTCTGGAGGATCAGCAGAGCAAGCGCCTGATCGTGGACATCACTAAGGATGAAGCCAAGGCCAGCCCCGCCCCGCAGCCCAAGCCTGCCCCGGCCAAGGCCTCGCCCAAACCGGCGCCGCCAAAGTTCGTGGTGGTGATCGATCCCGGCCACGGCGGGCGCGATCCGGGTGCGATGGCTTTGTGCACCGGGGTCACCGAAAAGCTCGTCACCCTCGACGTTTCCCGGCGGATGGAGCGTTACCTCGAGGCCCAGGGGGTGCAGGTGGTGCTGACGCGCTCGGGCGACACCTACCCCACCCTCGACGATCGCGCGCAGATGGCCGACAGCAAGAAGAACCTCTTCATCTCGGTTCACGTCAACTCCACTCCGGGTTGTCCGGGGCAGGCTCAGGGCATCGAAACCTACTACTTCGGCGAGCTGCTCAACCCCAGCCTGCTCGAGCAGGTCATCCGCGAGAACGGTGGGGGAGCGGTGGGGCAGCAGCTTACCCGCGTTGCCCGGAGCGCAGCCCAACGGGCTGCGAGCGATATCCTGGCCCAGCTCAACCTCAGGTTTTCCCGCGAGCTGGCCTACGCTGTCCAAAGAAGGTTGGTTCAGGCTACCGGCGCTGTCGACCGGGGGGTGCAGCAGGCACCGTTCTACGTCCTTCGCAATGCCCGCATACCGGCCATTTTGGTCGAAATCGGCTTTGCCAACCACGCGATCGAGGGTCGTCGTCTGGCCGATCCGGGTTACCGTGAGACCATTGCCCGGGCGATGGGGCAGGCCGTGATTGGCTTCCTGGGCGTGGGGTCCGTAGCCCAGCGGTAGATGCCGGCAACCATTGCGGAGTCCTTATTCAGCGGCGAGAAGGCCTCGGATGGGACAATCGTCCCGGCCCCGGAGGACAAAAATGGCTCGACTCCCATTGAGGAGGGCCTTTTGTCATGATGTTGCGCCGATTCACCCTCTATGCCTGGCTGACCCTGGCTTTTACCCTGCTGGTCATCGTGTGGGGCGACGTGGTGCAGGCCACGGGTTCTGGCGATGGTTGCGGAGCGCACTGGCCTACCTGTAACGGCGAGCCCATCCCCACCAGCCCGGGCCTGGCTACCTTCATCGAGTTCTTCCATCGTGCCACCAGCGGCCTGTCGCTGCTGCTGACCTTGGGTTTGCTGCTGTGGTCGTGGCGGGCCTTTCCTAAGGGACATCTGGTGCGCCGAGGGGCCGGGCTGGCCATGCTTTTCATGGTGCTCGAGAGCCTGGTAGGGGCAGCGTTGGTACTCTTCCGCTGGGTGGGTACCGACGCCAGCTTGGCTCGAGCGGTGATCGCTCCCATCCACTTGGTCAACACGCTCTTTCTGGTGGGCTCGCTGGCCCTGACGGCCTGGTGGTCCAGCCGTCCCCAGCCCCTGGTGTGGCGCGGGCAGGGAAGTGTGGGGTTGGCGTTGGGGGTAGGTCTGTTGGGCCTGGTGCTGGTAGCGGCTTCGGGAGCCCTGACCTCGCTAGGCGATGCCCTGTTCCCGGTGCGCGACACCGCCGAGGCTATCGCCCAAAGCCGCACGCCAGGGGAGAACTTCCTGGTGTACCTGCGGCTGTATCACCCCTTCATCGCCATCGTGGTCAGCCTGTATGCGGTGGTGGTGGTGGGCGTGGTGGCTGCTGCGCGCCCCAGCGGGCAGACAAGGCGGCTGTCGAGGCTACTTGGGATGCTCTTTTTGGCCCAACTGGCCATGGGTTATCTCAACGTCAAGGCTGCGGCGGCGCTCTACACCCAGTTGCCCCACTTGCTGCTTTCCGACCTGGTCTGGATTAGCTTCCTGCTCTTTACGGTGGCGACCCTCTCCCTCGAGCCCCAGTCCTCACGAACCCCCCTGGGTGAGGTAGGCTGATATGGTGCGATCTTCGTCCCTGAACAAACCCCTCACTGCCACCTGGCGCGACTACTTTTGGCTCACCAAGCCTAGGGTGATCAGCCTCCTGCTGTTTACCGCGATCATGGCGATGTTCATCGCCGCGGGTGGCTGGCCGGGGCTGGGGTTGTTCGCGACGGTGTTCGTGGGTGGCTACATGTCGGCAGCCTCGGCCAACGTGTTCAACATGGTCGTCGACCGCGATATCGACGCCCGCATGAAGCGCACCGCCAGGCGCCCTACCGTGACCCAGGCCATCGGAACCCGCGAGGCCCTGTTCTTCGCCGTGCTGCTGATGATCGGGGCTTTCTTGATCCTGTGGCTGGGCGCCAACCTGCCGGCGGCGCTGCTGTCGATGGCTGGCCTTGCCTGGTACGTGCTGGTCTACACCCTCTACATGAAACGCCGCTTCTGGAGCAACATCGTCATCGGCGGGGCTGCTGGGGCTTTCCCGCCGCTGGTGGGATGGGTGGCGGTGACGGGTGAGCTGGGGTGGTTGCCCTGGCTGCTGTTCGCCCTGATCTTCTACTGGACCCCGGTGCACTTCTGGGCGCTGGCCTTGATGATCAAGGAGGACTACCGTGCGGTGGGCGTTCCCATGCTTCCGGTGGTGATGGGGGAGAGGGCTACGGCGATCCAGATTGGCCTGTACGCGATCCTCACCGTGCTGATTTCCCTGCTGCCACCGTTTTTTGGACAGCTGCGCGGGTTTTACTTGCTGAGCAGCCTGCTCCTGAATGCCTGGCTGCTGAAGTATAGCTGGGAGCTGTACCGCGCCCCCGAGCGACCCAGAGCGGTTAGGTTGTACAAGTACTCCATGCTCTACCTGGCCCTGGTGTTTGCGGCGATGGCGGTAGACCGTGCGCTATGGATGTAAACTGGCTCTTTGTTTGTGGCGTGACTGCGGCCCAGGTGGGCCGGGCACTAGCCCAATCGAGGTAATGTACGGAATAATCACCCCCTAGGAGGAGCAATGCTGCGAGGAAGTATCGTCTTGTGGGTGACGTTGTTGCTGGGCCTCGCCCTGGGACAGGACACCCGAGTCGTCAGTATCCTGGATCCCTCGACCGCGTACAACCGCGAGGTGGGCCGGCTGCTGGTGTGGGTTATGGTCTTTGCTGTGCTGATATTCGCCGTAGTCACGGGGGCTTTGACCTATACCGTGCTCAAGTTCCGCAAGCGGGGTAATGAGCAGGGCGAGCCGCCGCAGTTCCACGGGAACGACCGCCTCGAGATCCTCTGGACCGTCATTCCCACCCTCATCATCGTCATCATCTTCGGCCTCACTGCCCAGAGCATGATCGCAAACGCTAAGCTGCCCGCCGGGGCCATGACCGTGAAGGTCACGGGGTATCAGTTCTGGTGGGACTATGAGTATGAGGGCCTGGGCATCCGTAACTCCAACGAACTCATCTTGCCGGTGGGCAAGCCGGTCATCGTGGAGATCACCTCAAAAGACGTAATCCACTCTTGGTGGCCGGCCAGCTTGGTGGGTAAACAAGACGCCATTCCTGGCGTGACCACCCGCTTGCACTTCACCCCGGAGAAGGAGGGCATCTACTACGGCCAGTGTGCTGAGCTGTGCGGGGCCAGCCACGCCAACATGCGCTTTAGGGTGATCGTGGTCTCGCAGGAGACCTTCGACCGTTTCGTGCGGGAAGCCCAAAGCTATCGGGCTCCTGAGCCCCAGGAGGCTTTGGCCAGGCAGGGACAGAGTTTATTCCAGCAAAATTGCGCGGCCTGTCACGCGGTCAAGGGCACCGCGGCTCAGGGGGTCATCGGCCCCGACCTGAGCTACTTCGGCAACCGCACTACGGTGGGGAGTGGGCTGTGGGCCAACACCGACGCCTACCTCATCCCCTGGATCAAGAACTCCCCTGGCGTCAAACCTGGCTCCAAAATGCCTGCCTTTCCTCAGCTCTCCGATGCCGACGCCAGGGCAATCGCGGCCTACATCAAAAGCCTCAGGATCGAGGGCCTGGACTTCCAGGACCTGCCCCAGTTTTAGGAGGAACGCTTAGATGGCAGTTCAAGCACCTACTCCCTCAAGACCCGGTGGCCTCCCCAGGACGCTGGCCCTGATCTGGGACCTGATGACCACCAGCGACCACAAGAAGGTGGGTCTGATCTACCTGGTTACCTCCTTCGTGATGTTTGGCCTGGCTGGTCTGATGGCGGTGGCCATCCGCTGGCAGCTGGCTGGTCCCGACAAGCACTTCTTGGTGGGCGACACCTACAACCAAGTGCTCACCTTGCACGGGGCCACGATGCTCTTCTTCTTCATCATCCCCGCAGGGCTTTCCGGCTTTGGCAACTTCATGGTGCCTTTGATGCTGGGAGAGCGCGACGTGGCCTTGCCACGCATCAACGCCTTCGCAGCTTGGCTGTTTTTGTTTTCCGGCCTCCTGATTTACACCTCGCTGTTCTTCGGGGGCGCCCCTGACGTTGGCTGGACCTTCTACTGGCCCTTCTCCTCCACCCGCCTTGGTCACGGCGTTGACTTCTTCATGCTGGGCGTGTTGCTGCTGGGCGTCTCCTCACTGCTGGGCTCGGCCAACTTCGCCGCGACCGTATATAACCTGCGGGCCAAGGGCATGAGCCTGTGGAAGATGCCTATTTTCGTCTGGAGCATCTTCGCCACCTCGCTGTTGTCGCTGTTCGCCCTGGCCGGGATCACCGCTGCCAGCCTGCTGGTCTTCATCGACCGTAAGCTGGGGTTCAGCCCCTTCAACGCCGCCATCGGTGGCGACCCGGTGCTGTTCCAGCAGTTTTTCTGGTTCTACTCGCACCCGGCGGTGTACATCATGCTGTTGCCCTACCTGGGTATCGCCGCTGAGGTGGCTTCTACTTTTGCCCGCAAGCCGGTCTTCGGCTACCGCTTCATGGTCTTCGCCCAGCTTGGTATCGCGGTGGTGGGCTTTTTGGTGTGGGCGCACCACATGTTCACGGTAGGCGAGAGCCTGCTGTTCCAGCTCGTATTCGTGTTCTTCACCGCACTGGTGGCCGTCCCCACGGGCGTGAAGATCTTCAGCCTGCTGGGTACGCTGTGGCGGGGCCACCTGGACATGAGGACCCCACTGCTGTTTGTGCTGGGCTTCCTCTTCAACTTCCTGCTGGGGGGGATCACCGGGGTGATGCTGGCGGTGGTACCCTTCGACTACTCCGTGCACGACACCTACTTTGTAGTAGCCCACTTCCACAACGTACTGATGGCGGGTTCGGGCTTCCTGGCCTTCGCCGGGCTTTACTACTGGTGGCCCAAGATCACCGGACGCATGTACAGCGAGCGGTGGGGTAAGCTGCACTTTTGGCTGTTCCTCGTGGGCTACCTGCTGACCTTTTTGCCCCAGTACGTGCTAGGTTTTCTGGGGATGCCCCGTCGCTACTACACCTACCCTGATGGCAACTACCTGTGGAATGAGCTGAACTTCATCTCGACCATCGGGGCCATCACCCTGGCGCTGGGTGGGATTGCCTGGCTGGTTGGGGTCATCGACAGCTTCCGCCGTAACCAGAAGGCCAGCGATAACCCCTGGGAGGGCTTCACCCTCGAGTGGGCCACCTCCTCCCCACCACCCGCGTACAACTTCGCCGTAAGCTTCCCCCGCTTCTTCCCCTCTGAGCGGCCTCTGTACGACTGGAAGAAGGAGGGCCTCGAGACCACCCCCGTCGACGTCAGGGACATCCACCTGCCTGCACCCACAGTCTGGCCCTTCATGACCGCGTTGGGTTTGCTGATCATGGGCGTGGGCATAGCCATCAGCCCCAATGCTCATCCCAGCGGTCTCCCTGGCGTGGCCGGCTGGCAGGGCTGGCTCGCGGTGGGCCTGATCACCTTCATCTACAGCCTCTTCCGCTGGGCGGGGAGGCTGGAGTACGACGTTCCGGTCGAACACCACACCGTCACCAACAAGTCCAACGCCTGGGTGGGGATGGCTTGGTTCATCGTCTCGGAAATCGCGCTCTTCGGCATCCTCATCGCGGGCTACCTCTACCTGCGCCTGTCTGGGGCCGCCCAGCCGCCCGAGGAGCGCCCGGCCATCTGGCTGGCGCTGCTCAACACCTTCTTCCTGGTAGCGAGCTCTTTCACGGTGCACTACGCCCACCACGACCTGCGTAGCCACAAGATGTCGCCGCTGCGCTTCGGTCTTCTGATCAGCATCCTCCTGGGCACGGTGTTCTTCCTCTTCCAGACCTATGAGTTCGCGGTTTTCCGGAGCCACGTCAACCCCGCCGAGCAATTGTGGGCGACCATGTTCTTTATCATCGTGGGTCTGCACGGCGCTCACGTGGTGATCGGGGGCACCGGCCTGGCGCTGGCCTACTACCAGGCCATCCAGAACAAGCTCGACGACCACAACCACGGTACCCTCGAGGGCGCCAGCATGTACTGGCACCTCGTGGACGCGGTGTGGCTGTTTATCGTGAGCATCTTCTACATTTGGTGAACTCCCTCTCAAAGCCCTAGCCCTCCACCGCTAGCGGTGGAGGGCTTGTCGTAGGTCGTACGCGAAACGCCTCAGGCCGTGGCTTCACCCGTGGTGCTCAGCACACCGCTCAGCAGGCCGCCCAGCGCCCCGCCTGCCATGCCGATGAGCACTCCCCTGGCTGCACCCACGTCGTGCAGGGCTGCGCCGAGCAAGACCCCCACGGTGGCCCCGGCCAGGATGCTCACCACCCCCACCACGCTCCTGACGGCGCGGGTTGCGGCAGGGTCCGGGGTGGCCTGGGCCTCGGCGGCTACGAGGATCAGGCCCTGGATGACTTCTAAGCCTCCCATTGCGAGCTCCTTAGTGCCTCTTTTCATCACGCTCATTGAGCCACCCGCCTGTAGACAGCCCTGCGCCGATTGCCTATAATCCTCGGTGCTGGGTTTTGTGGGTCCATAGCTCAGCTGGTAGAGCAACCGACTTTTAATCGGTAGGTCGCGGGTTCGAATCCCTCTGGACCCACCAAGGAGCCGCCAGACGGTGTTTTTGCGCTGTCTGGCGCTTTTGTATTGGGCTTTGCGAGGGTCTTATACCAGATTCGGTCAGTTTGTTCTCGCGAACACCGCCCCGCTTTGGCGGGGCGGTCGGCCGTCAGGGAATAGCCTCTGAATTATCCTTTTCCGGTATTAGTGGTTCGCAGATTTTACGTCTAGGAATGGTTCCCCAGAAGGCGGAAAGGCTAGATGTCGAAATCAATTGCCGCTAAAGGTCAACAGGTTGAACCCGGTACGACCCTAGTGAAGTGGTCGAGCCTGTTTCTACTCGAGGCACAGGCTAGGGGATTGAGTCCGGCTACATCAAACCCTTTGGTTAGCCTATGCGCCGGGTCGGTATAGGCCGGCGTAAGCGTTCATCGCTGGGGCCCCGCCCAAGTGCACGTAGAGCACGCGAGAGCCCTTTTCGAACATGCCCTTGCGGGCCATGTCGATGAGCGCGTGCATGGACTTGCCCTCGTAGACCACGTCGGTGATCATGCCCTCCAGACGGGCCGCTAGCCGGATGGCCTCGAGGGTCCCTTGGTTGGGTAGGCCGTACTCCGGTCCTGCGTAATCTTCCACCAGGGTCACATCCTCATCGAGGATTTCGCGCCCCAGCTCGACCGCCTCGGCGGTGAAGCGGGCGATCTTGTGCACCGCAGCGCGGGTCTCGGCGGGCTTGGCCGAGGCATCGATTCCCAGCACCTTGCGCGGCCTGTCCTGAGCGGCAAAACCCACGATCATTCCGGCTTGAGTGCTGCCAGTCACCGAGCAGACGATGATGTAGTCGAAGAAGACGCCCAGCTCCCTCTCCTGTTGCGCGACTTCCTCGGCGAAGCGGGCGAAGCCCAGCCCACCGAGCGGGTGATCGGAGGCTCCGGCGGGGATCGCGTAGGGCTTGCCCCCGCGCTGCCGCACCTTATCCAGGGCCCGCTGCCAGCTTTCACGCAGGCCAATACTGAAGCCTGCCGGGCTGAGCTCGACCTCAGCGCCCAGGATGCGTGAGAGGAGGATGTTGCCTACTTGGTCGTAGATAGGGTCTTCGTAGTTGACCCAGTGCTCCTGCACCAGCAGGGCTTTGAGGCCCAGATGGGCGGCTACCGCGGCTACCTGGCGGGTGTGGTTGGACTGCACCCCGCCGATGGAGACCAGGGTATCGCAGCCTTGAGCCAGGGCGTCGGGGATCAGGTACTCCAGCTTGCGCACTTTATTGCCGCCGAAGGCCAGCCCGCTGTTGCAGTCTTCGCGCTTGGCCCAAATTTCTACCCCCAGGTGCTCGGAGAGCCTTTTGAGGGGATGGATTGGTGAGGGGCCAAACATCAGCGGATAGCGGGGAAACTTCTCCAACTTCATGGCTTCTCCTTCAAAAACTGCACCAGGCGTTGCCCGGCTTCGATGATGTGCCGCTTGAGTAGACTGGAAGCTTGTTCAACCTCCTGCCTTCGGCAGGCCTCGAGCAGAGCGCGGTGCTCGCGGTCGGATTGCTCACGGTGGTGTACCACCGTGAGGATCATCCGCATGTAGCGATCTGCGTTGAGGTGAAGCAACTCGATGGTAGAAAGCAGGCGGGGGCGGTTTGCGGGCCGGTACAGGGCGGCGTGGAACTTCCAGTTGAGTTCGCTCAGGCGCTGCCCGTCGTGCTCGCGTCCGGCTTCGTCCAGGGCATCCTCGGCTTCGCCTAGCTGGCCCTTGCCGAGCCTGGGGATGGCCAAGCGCAAGGCCAGGGGCTCTAGCACCGCGCGCATCTCGTAGATTTCCTCGAGCTCCGCTATCGAAAGCTCGGCCACCACCGCCCCCCGATGCGGCTGGAGGACCAGCAGCCCTTCCGCTGCCAGTTGTCGCAGGGCCTCACGCACGGGCATCCGGCTCACGCCCATCTCCTCGGCCAGCTCTTCCTGGCGCAAGGTCGTGCCGCCGGGGTACTGGCCTCCCAGAATGCGCTCGCGCAGCTGCTGGGCAACCCGATCGGGCGAGGTGGCGGGTGGCCTGCTGGGGTTGGTGGCCATGATCAAAATGTATCCAGTGGATCCAATTTAGTCAACCCACGGAATCTGTGCCCGCGACCAAAGCTCGGTACCGGCGCGCGATCGGCTTCTCAACCCCTCCATGACCGAGCGCTGCCGGTTGTCTGGCTGCGCACGGGAGGTTGTATTGTAGGGGACAAAGCACCAGAGAGGGCATGGCGCCAATCCATGACGTTTTTTATACACCAATGATCAAAAACGTTGACATGAGAAAGAGGGCTGGGTATACTCCCGCACAAATCTTATCCAGCACAGGCAGAGGGAGGCGCGGAAGGTGCAGCTTTTGGTGGACAAAGTGAGTTTGGCCTTTGGCGGTTTGCGGGCGCTGAGTGAGGTCTCGCTCGAGGTCGTCCAGGGCGAACTGGTCTCGATCATCGGCCCCAACGGGGCGGGGAAGACCAGCCTGCTCAACTGCATATCCGGCTTCTACCACCCCTCCTCAGGGCGCATCAGCTTCGAGGGTCACGACCTCACGCGGGCCTCACCCCACCAGGTCACCCAGTACGGCATCGCCCGCGCGTTCCAGAACATCGAGCTGTTCAACGGGCTTACGGTGTTGGAGAACTTGCTCCTGGCCCGTCACACCTTCTCGAAGTACAACCTCCTCGAGGCGGTGCTGGTCTACGGCCCGGCCATGAGGGTGGGCGTCGCCAACCGGCGCGTCGTGGAGGAGGTCATCGACTTCATGGACCTCGAGCCCTACCGCAAGGTGCTGGTGGGCGACCTGCCCTATGGCGTGCGTAAGCGGGTGGAGGTGGCCCGCGCATTGTCACTCTCGCCCAAGTTGCTCCTCCTCGACGAGCCCATGGCGGGCATGACGCTGGAGGAGAAGGAGGACATGGTGCGCTACATCCTCGACATCCGCGCCGAGCGGGGCACCACCATCATCCTCATCGAGCACGACCTAGGCGTGGTGATGGACATCTCCGACCGGGTCTACGTGCTCGACTTCGGGCAGGTCATCGCCCAGGGTTCGCCGGAGGAGGTCTCGAGCAACCCCCGCGTGCAGGAGGCCTACGTGGGCGTGGAGATTCCCTAGAGGTGCGATCATGATCATCCAACCCACCCCCGAACTCAAGAAGTACACCTTGCCCCAACTGCTGCGGCTGCGGGCCAAGCATGAGCGGGAGCGGGTAGCCTTGCGGGAGAAGGAATTCGGCATCTGGAACGAGGTGACCTATGGCGAGTACTACGCCCGGGTCCGACACTTCGCCTACGGGCTGCTCGAGCTCGGTTTCCAGCGCGGCGAGCGCCTGGCGATCCTGGCCGACAACATCCCCGAGTGGCTCTACGCCGAGCTGGGAACCCAGGCCGTGGGGGGCATCTCGGTGGGGGTCTACCAATCCTCGCTGCCCCCCGAGATCGCCTACGTGCTCTCCTACACCGGTGCCGCCGTGGTGGTGGCCGAGAACCAGGAGCAGGTCGATAAGCTGTTGGAGATCCGCAACGAGATCCCCAGCGTGCGCAAGGTCATCTACGAGGACCCCCGCGGGATGCGGGCCTACCGCGGCGACGCTTGGCTGGTGAGTTTCGAGGAGGTGTTGCGGCTGGGCGAAGCCGCCGAGCAGAAGCAACCCGGCCTCCTCGACGAACTCATCGACCAGGGCAAGCCCGACGACGTATGCCACCTCTCGCTGACCTCGGGCACTACGGGGCGGCCCAAGGCGGCCATGCTCATGCACCGAAACCTCATCCACATGGGCGTCTCGCTGCAGAGCATCGACCCCTTGAAGCCCACCGACGACTACCTCTCCTTTTTGCCCTTCGCATGGATCGGCGAGCAGATGATGTCGGTGGGAATGGCCCTGGCCGGGGGCTTCACCGTCAACTTCCCCGAGTCGGTGGACACCGCCATGGCCGACCTCAAGGAGGTCGGGCCGCACGTGATGTTCAGCCCCCCCCGGGTGTGGGAGGGCATCCAGAGCAACATCTGGGTGCGCATCTCCGAGACCTACGCCTTCAACCGCTGGATGTACGAACGCATGCTGGCTATCGGGATGAAGGCCGCCGACTACCGCATGAGCGGCAAGCCGATGCCGCTGGGCCTGCGCGTTGGCTATTGGCTGGCCGAGCAGCTCATGTTCCGGCCCCTGCGCGATCAGCTCGGTTTCCTGCGCCTGCGCCGAGCCTATACCGGCGGGGCGGCGTTGGGACCGGACGTCTTCCGCTTCTACCACGCCATCGGGGTCAACCTCAAGCAGATCTATGGCCAGACCGAGATCATCGGCATCGCCTTCGTGCACCGCGATGGCGACGTGCGCGCCGACACCGTGGGGGTGCCCATCCCCGGCGGCGAGGTCCGAATCAGCGACTCGGGCGAGATCTTGTGCAAGTCCGACGCGGTGGTGGCGGGCTACTGGGAGCGCCCCGAAGACACCGCCAAGACCTTCGAGGGGGGGTGGCTGCACACCGGTGACGCGGGTTACCTCACTGAGCGCGGGCATTTGGTGGTCATAGACCGGGTTTCCGACGTGATGCACACCGCGGGTGGGCAGATGTTCAGCCCCCAGTTCATCGAGAACAAGCTCAAGTTCTCGCCTTTCGTCAAGGAGGCGGTGGTCTTCGGCGACCAGAAACCCTTCATCACCGCCTTCATCAACGTCGATCCCCAGACCGTGGGCAAGTGGGCCGAGGACCGGGGCATCGCCTACACCACCTACCTCGACCTCTCGCAAAAGCCCGAGGTGGCCGAGCTCATCGGCAAGGAGGTGCGTTCGGTTAATGAGAGCCTGCCCGAGCATCTGCGCATCTGCCGCTTCGTGCTCTTGTACAAGCTGCTCGACGCCGACGACGACGAGCTCACGCGCACCGGCAAGGTGCGACGCAAGTTCATCATGCAACGCTATCAACCCCTCGTGGACGCGCTCTACGGCGGGGCCCAGACGGTACGGGTGGAGACCGAATTCAAGTACCAGGACGGTTCGGTGCAGAAGGTGGCGACCGAGGTGAGGGTGCTCGAGGCCACCGCTCGAGCCGAGGTGGTGGGTGGCTATGCGGTCCGTTGAGCGCTTTCGGAGGGTGGCGTGAGCGACTTCTTTCAGTTCCTCATCTCCGGCATCGCGGTGGGCTCGATCTACGCCCTGGCCGCGCTGGGCTTCGTGCTGATCTACAAGTCGAGTCGGGTAATCAACTTCGCCCATGGACAGCTCATCGCCATCGGGGCCTTCGTCGCCTATGCGCTGGTGGCCTGGCTGAAGTTACCCATCGCCTTGGCGCTGCTGACGGCGGTGCTCGCGACCGGATTGCTGGGTTTCGTGGTGGAGCGGGTCTTCCTCAAGCGGCTGGTGGGGCAGCCCATCATCTCGGTGATCATGGTGACCATCGGCCTGGCCTCGGTGCTCGACGGGCTGATGTACCTCACCCCCTTCGGCTCGGGTAACTTCAGCTACCCGGCTTTTCTCCCTCAGGAGCCGCTCCGCTTGGCGGGTATCACCGTTTCCTACCCCCAACTGCTGGCCGTGGGCTTCACCGCGCTGTTTCTGCTGTTGTTCGGCTGGTTCTTCCAGCGCTCGACGCTGGGCATCTCCATGCGGGCGGTGGCCGACGACCAGATGGCTGCGATGAGCGTGGGCGTTTCGGTGGAGAAAGTCTTCGCCTTGGCCTGGGCGGTGGCGGGCGTTACCGCGGCCTCGGCGGGGATGGTGGTGGGCACGGTCTCGGGTCTCAACCAGGACAGCCTCATCGCCATCGGGCTGGCGGTGTTCCCGGCGGTGATCCTGGGCGGCCTGGACTCCATCCCCGGCGCGGTGGTGGGGGGCATCACCATCGGGGTGCTGCAGAACCTGGCGGCGGGCTACCTCAACCGCTTCGTTCCCGGCGGCGGCACCGAGCTGGTGATCCCCTTCGTGGTGTTGCTGGTGGTGCTGTGGTTCAAGCCGCACGGATTGTTTGGAACCGAGGAGATCGAGCGGGTATGAGCATGTCGAACGCTAAATGTCCAAGGTCGATGGCCGCGTGCCCGGTACCGGCGACTGTGAGCTATAGGCTGCCAACCTTCGTTAAGCGCCGTCCACGATGCGCTGCCGTCAGGTGTTCAACATCGGGCCTTGGACGCGTCGGAGGCGTTTATGCGTAACCCCTGGGCCCAGACCGGCAACTACCGCACCTCCTACGAGCAAGACACCACCATCTTCGCCACCTACCGCGAGATCGTCTCGGTGGGGGTGCTGCTGGTGGCTCTGGTGCTGCTGCCGCAGTTCCTCGAGCGCTCCCAGGTGCTCACCCTCAACTTCATCCTCATCTACGCCATCGCGGTGCTGGGGCTCAACATCACCACCGGCTACGCGGGGCTCATCAGCGTGGGGCAGGCGGCTTTCATGGGCGTGGGGGCCTACACCGTCGCCCTCGCTGCGCCCTACCTACCCTTCTACCTCACCATCCCGCTGGGGGCGGCGGTGGCCGCGGTGTTCGGGGCCATCGTGGGCATCCCCAGCCTGAGGGTCAAGCACCTGTATCTGGCGCTGGCCACGCTGGCTTTCCAGGAGATCTTCGTGTGGTCGGTGGGCCGGATGCCCGCGCTGGCGCAGGGGGCTTCGATCCCGGTGGAGATGCGCAACTTCCTGGGCTATGAGATCGGTTTTCGCAACCACAATCACTTCTGGTACTATGTCATCCTCTTCACCCTGGTGCTCATGGTGATCGCCTGGCGCAACTTGCTGAGGGGCAAGTATGGGCGGGCGCTGGTGGCGGTGCGCGACAACGACCGGGCTGCCGACGCCATGGGGATGGACCCCGGACGCACCAAGCTGATGGCTTTCGCCCTGGGAGCTCTTTATGCGGGGGTGGCGGGTGGTCTGCTGGCCTACTTCCAACGCAGCGTGGTGATCGAGGAATTTACCCTAGCCAAGAGCGTGGGTTTTCTGGCCATGGCCATCGTAGGGGGCCTGGGTACGGTGGTTGGGAGCCTGCTGGGACCGGCCTTCATCGAGTACCTGCGGCTTTTGATGGAGCGATTTTCGGAGTGGATCAAAGGTAACCAGGTCATCCAGCAGGTCATTCCCCCCGGCGTGGACGTGGCTTCGGCGCTGCTGCCGCTTTCCTTCGGCCTGGTGATCGTGCTGTTTTTGATGTTCGAGCCTCGGGGCCTCTACAACTGGTGGCGGCTGGTGCGAAGTTATTTCCGCACCTGGCCCTTCAAGTATTAAAGCTTTGGCAAACCCGCTCTGGCGGTTGCAATGAACGGGAGGAACTTCATGAAGCGAAGCATGTTGTTGATCGGACTCACCCTGCTGGGCTTGGCTCAAGCGCAAAAGACCGTCAGCCTGGTGCACTCGGGCGCGATCACCGGCCCTACCTCCGACGTGGGTGGTCCTTATGCCGCGGCCATCGAGGACTACTGCAAGTACGCCAACGAGCAGAAGCTCATCCCCGGCTACACCCTCAACTGCATCGTGCGCGACGACCAGTACCAGAACCCCAACGCCCAGCGCATCCTCGAGGAGGCCCTTGACCGCGCTAAGCCCGCCGTCTACTTGGGTTACGCCACCGGGGCCATGCTGGCGCTGAAGTCGCTTATCCAGGAGGTCAAGCTCCCCGCCATTCCTGCCTCGGCCCATATCGGCCTCATCGACCCGCCCGACAACACTTACATCTTCTTGCCCACTTCTTCTTACTCCGAGCAGGTGGTAGCGCTGCTGGAGCATATCGCCCGGGAGAAGAAGGGCGCTAAGGTGGCGCTGGTGGTGCACCCCAGTGCCTTTGGTCGCGCACCGGTCGAAGATGCCCGCAAAGCGGCGGCCCAGCTGGGCCTCTCCATTGTGGACGTGCAGGAGAACGGTGGTAGCCTGGATAACACGGCCCTGCTGCGCAACCTCGAGCAGAAGGGTGCTGAGTACATCGTTCACCAGAACGTGGCCGGCCCGGTGGCTAATATCCTCAAGGATGCCAAGCGGCTTGGCCTGGACAAGAAGATCAAGCAGCTCGGGGCCATCTACACCGGCGGCAACGATCTCATCCGCCTGGCGGGAGATGCGGCAGAAGGCTACCTCTGGGCCAGCAGCTACTACACCCTCGAGGAGGACACCCCCGGCATGAGGTTGCACCGCGAACTCGCCGCCAAGAACAACCGCGGCACCCTGGGTCAGAGCCACAACTACACCGCCGGCCTGTTGGCTGCCGCCATCGCCGTCGAGGCCATGAAGCGCGCGGCCCAGCGCTTTGGCCGAATCGATAACGTCACCTTCTACGATGCCTTGGTGGGCATGAACGGCCCCAACGCCTTCAACCCCGGCTTTGTGGTCAAGACCGCTAACAGCCCCGAGATCGACTTCACCAAGAGCGAGCAGACCGGCGGCGAGGGGTTGCGGGTGCTCGAGGTCAAGGGCGGCAAGTTCGTGCCCATCACCCAGCCCTTCACCTCTGCCCTCTTCCGTAAGGTGCACTACGGCAAGTAGCCGCTATGGCCGATAGCCGCGAGTTTGTGGTGAAGAGGGAGAGCCACCGGCTCGCCCCTATATCCAGCGTCTTGCGCACGACGCAATACCAGATTCGGTTAGTTCGTCACCATTCGGTGACGAACTAACCCGACCGAAGGGAGTGCTCTGGGATTCAAAAAGATAGCCTCTGGGTTTTGGTTTTGAAGGGTATCTTTTTGAATCCGGTATAAGTCGGCTGGCCTCCAGCGAGGGAACGATGCAACCCACCCATCCCGAAGACCTCGGCCCGATCCTGCTCGAGGTCAACAACATCGAAGTCGTCTACAAGGACATCATCCAGGTGCTGCGCGGGGTGTCGCTCAAGGTGCCCGAAGGCCACATCACCGCGCTTTTGGGCCCCAACGGGGCGGGCAAGACCACCACTTTACGGGCCATCTCCGGCTTGCTGGTGCCCGAAGACGGCGAGGTGGTCTCGGGGAGCATCCTCTACCGTGGGGAGAACATCGCCAACAAGACCCCGGAAGCCATCGTGCTCAAGGGCATTGTGCAGGTGCCCGAGGGGCGGCGGGTGTTCAAGCACCTCACCGTCGAGGAGAACCTGCGGGTGGGGGCTGCGACCCGGCGGGATCGGGAGGTGCGGCAAGACCTCGAGCGCATCTACCACTACTTCCCCAAGCTGGCCATGCTTAGGAACCGCCTGGCCGGGTATTGCTCGGGAGGCGAACAGCAGATGTTGGCGATTGGCCGCGCCCTGCTAGCCCGCCCGCGCCTGCTGCTCTTAGACGAGCCCAGCCTAGGCCTCGCACCCTTACTGGTACGCGAAATCTTCGACATCGTCGCCCAGATCAACGCCGAGGAGGGCGTGAGTGTATTGGTGGTTGAGCAGAATGCCCGCGTCGCGCTCAGCGTGGCCCACTACGGCTACATCATGGAGTCGGGCCGCATCGCCCTCGAGGGCAGCCGGGCCTACCTGGAAGAAAACCCCGACGTCAAGGAGTTTTACCTCGGCGTCGCTAAGTCCGGCGGGCGCAAGAGCTTCAAGGACGTGAAGTCCTACCGCAGGCGCAAGCGCTTCATGTGAATCCGGGGTTATAGCCCTACGACACCACACCCCAGCGGCGGCCTGGGCTCTGAGAGCATGTACCAGCGCCCGGAGCGGTTTTCCCCCGCAGTGTAAACGATATGCCCGGTGAGTTCGGGGCGGCTGCCCTTCTCGGCCTGGATGACCTCGAGCGCCGCGCACTGCTCGGGCTGGGCGTAGAGGGTGTAGTTCTGGCCCTTTTGGGGGATCTCGTGCAGCTTGAAGCCAGGGGAGAGCGAGTGCCACTCGTGGAATTTCACCGTGACCTTGCAACCTCGAGCCATCCCCTCGACCTGCTGGATTTGCGCAGTGGCGGTGTAGTTGCGATAGGTGCTTCTGGCTTCAGCGGCGAGGTCGAGGTTTGGGGGTTGCAGCCAGCGCACGGCCACGTCGATGCCGGCCAGGAGCAGCAGCCCTAGCAAAGCCCAAAACCGAAGACGCTGGCGCCCTTCCACCCCTATTCAGCCTAGCCGCTGTTCTGAGGAGCGCGCGCGGGATTCAATGATTGGTTAAGGTGGTGGTCGATAGCCGGATACCGGGCTATGCAACCTAAACCAAAACCCAGATTCAAGTGGCTATCTTTTTGAATCCCAGAGCACACCTTAAATGTCGTAATACATAGCGTACTCGATGGGACTGGGCCGCAGCCGGACTTGGGCGGCCTCCTCGCGTTTGAGCTCGATCCAGGTCTCGAGCAGTTCGCTGCTGAAGACGCCTCCTTCGAGCAGGAAGTCGTGGTCGCGCTCGAGGGCGTCGAGTGCTTCCTCGAGGCTCTTGGGCAGGGTCTTGATGCGACGGGCCTCGCGGGCGGAGAGGGTGTAGAGGTTCTTGTCCGTCGGCGTGGGTGGGGTCAGTTCGCGCCGTATGCCGTCCAGGCCGGCCATCAGCATCGCGGCAAAGGTCAGGTAGATGTTGCCCGAGGAGTCGGGGGGGCGGTACTCGATCCGCTTGGCTTTGGGGTTGTTGGAGTACATCGGCACCCGGATCGCCGCCGAGCGGTTGCGGGCGGAGATGATCAGGTTGACCGGGGCTTCGTAGCCGGGCACCAGGCGGCGGTAGGAGTTGACGGTAGGGCTGGTGATGGCGCTCAGCGCCGGACCGTGGGCCAGCAGGCCCGCCACGTAGTGCATCGCCAGCTTGGAGAGGCCCGCGTAGCCCTTGGGATCGGCGAAGAGGGGCTGGCCGTCCTTCCAGAGGCTCTGGTGGGTATGCATCCCCGAGCCATTGTCACCGAAGATGGGCTTGGGCATGAAGGTGGCGGTCTTACCGTGCCTTGCTGCGACGTTCTTGACCACGTACTTGTACTTGTAGAGCTTGTCGGCCATCGCGGTAAGGGTGTCGTAGCGCATGTCGATCTCGGCCTGGCCTGCGGTGGCTACTTCGTGGTGGTGGAGTTCTACCTCGATACCGATGCTCTCCATCAGACGGACCATCTCGCCGCGGATGTCCTGGTGCTTGTCGGAAGGGGGCACCGGGAAATAGCCTTCCTTCTTGCGAATCCAGTGTCCGTCGCCAAACCCACCGGAGTTTGAACGGGCTTCGACGGACTCGACCGTGTAACCAAAGTCAAAGGGCTCGTCCTTGAAAGCTACCCGATCGAAGATGAAGAACTCGGCCTCCGGGCCCATGTACACCGTGTCGGCGATGCCGGTGCGCCGAAGGTATTCCTCGGCCCGCTTGGCTATCTGGCGGGGGTCTTTGGGGTAGGGGGTGGGCTTGGGGGTGTTGACGGGCGGGACATACACGTCACACAAGACCACCAGCGTGGGCTCGGCGAAGAATGGATCCACGAAGGCACTGCTCGGGTCAGGCACCAGCAACATGTCCGATTCCTGGATGGCCTGGAACCCCTGAAGCGAAGAGCCGTCGAAGCCCGAACCCCTTTCGAAGATGCCCTCGTCGAACTCGCGGGCAGGCTTGGTGTAGTGCTGCCAGCGCCCTGGAACGTCACAAAGGCGCAGGTCTACGTACTTGATGCTGTTTTCCTCGAGGTACTTCACGAGCGCTTTGGCATCTTTGAACACCCGACCTCACCTCCCGAGAACCTCGCTGGAGTATATCCCCAATGTCTGCATGATGTCAATAAAATTAAGTACAGTAGGCATAATTTAAGTGAAATTTAGCTAAAAACTAGCCAAATTTATGCAATTCGTACTAGCCAAGATGTTCATCGCTTCATAATTTCTGCAACCATCCTCACGGTGGTCCGCGAAGCTGAGCCGCTATGCTGGAGGCTGCCATGACAAAAGCCGATATCTTGCAGGTTTTACGTGAACAGGAGGTGCGCTTTCTGCGCTTACAGTTCACCGACATCCTGGGGGTGAACAAGAACGTTGAACTCCCGGCTTCACAGTTTGAGAAGGCGCTGGACGGCGAGGTGATGTTCGACGGCTCGACCATCGAAGGCTTCACCCGCAGCGAAGAGGCGGACATGCTGCTCAAGCCCGACTACAGCACTTTTTTGGTCTTTCCCGAGGAGCTCGAGAGCACCCACCAGGGTCGGGTGGCACGGCTGATCTGCGACATCGCCTACCCCGACGGCAGGCCCTTCGAGGGTGATCCCCGCCAGGCCCTCAAGGCACAGCTCGAGCGCCTGCGCCAAATGGGCTTCGACGACCTCTACGCCGGTCCCGAGCCCGAGTTCTTCCTCTTCACCCGCACCCCTGAGGGCGACCCCAGCATCATCACCCACGACCGGGCGGGCTACTTCGACCTCGCTCCTTTGGACAAGGGGGAGGAGGCGCGGCGGGAGATGGTCAACGTGTTGGTGCAGATGGGTTTTGAGATCGAGGCCTCCCACCACGAAGTGGCCCCTGGTCAGCACGAGATCGACTTCAAGTATTCCGGCGCCCTGCGTACCGCCGACAACATCACCACCTTCAAATTCGTGGTCAAGAAAGTGGCCCTCAAGTACGGCCTCCACGCCACCTTCATGCCCAAGCCCATCGCCGGGATCAACGGTTCGGGGCTGCATATGCACCTGTCGTTGTTCAAAAACGGCGAGAACGCCTTCTACGATCCCAAGGGCGACAACAAACTCTCCAAGATCGCGCTGTACTTCATTCAAGGGCTGCTCGAGCACGCCGAGGGCATGGTGGCCATCACCAATCCCCTGGTCAACTCCTACAAGCGTCTCACCCCAGGCTACGAAGCCCCCACCTCCATCGCTTGGTCCGATTCCAACCGCTCGGCCATGATTCGCGTCCCCGCCCGCCGCGGGATCGGCACCCGTGCCGAGTTCCGCGCCCCCGACCCCTCGTGCAACCCCTATCTGGCCCTGGCGGTGATCCTGGCTGCCGGCCTCGACGGCATGCAAAAGCAGGAACTTCCACCGCCCCCCATCGAGCGCAACATCTACCAGCTCTCGGTGCGCGACCGGCGCAAGCACAAGGTGAGCGAGCTGCCCGGCACCCTACGCGAAGCCCTCGAGGCGCTGCAAAAGGACGAGGTCATCCGCGAGGCCCTGGGCGATCACCTCTACAAGCAGTTCCTGCGGGCTAAGCAAATCGAGTGGAACTCCTATCGCAGCTCGGTGCACCAGTGGGAGCTTGACCAGTACCTGGCCGAGTACTGAAGAGCGGTAGCTAAACACAAGGTGCAAGATGTAACCTGCATTGCAATCTCGTTGACAAAATCACGATGAGCCTGTGTAGAATGGCCTCGCCAGTAGTGTTCAACCAGTCGCCGCTATTGGCGTGGAATCAGGAGGATCGGATGAAGAGACTCGGCATCGTCGCTTTGGGCGTGGTTGCCCTCGGGCTGGCTTCGGCTCAGTCCAACGTGATCAAGATCGCCACGCAATCCCCGCTTTCGGGTGGCCAGGCCGCTCTGGGTGAACAGATCAAGCTGGGTGCGCAACTCGCTGTGGAGGAGGCGCAGGCCCGCTTTCAGAGGCTGGGATTCCGGCTCGAGCTCGCTCCCTATGACGACCAGGCCAACCCCGACACCGGCGTGGCCAACGCCAACCGCATCATCAACGATCCAGACATCCTGGGCGTGGTGGGTCACCTCAACTCGGGCGTGGCCATTCCCTCCTCGGAAGTATATGCCCGCGTCGGCCTGGTGATGGTCTCCCCGGCCAACACCAACCCCCGTGTGACCGACCGTGGCCTACCCAACGTCAACCGCATCTGCGGTCGCGACGACGTGCAGGGCCCCGCGGGCGCCGAGTTCGCCGTGAAGGACCTCAAGGCCAAGCGGATTTTCGTCATTCACGACAAGACCGCTTACGGCCAAGGTTTGGCCGAGAACTTCCGCAAGCGCGCCCAGGCCCTGGGGGCTGAAATCCCCAACAGCGCCTTCGTGGGCACCGAGGAAAAGAGCAACTTTGCTACCCTGATCACCCAAATCCAGGCTTTCCGCCCCGACCTGATCTACTTCGGCGGCATCTACGATCAGGTTGGCCCCTTCGCCAAGCAGCTTCGCGAGCGTGGCATTCGTGTGCCCATCATGGGTGGCGACGGGCTCGACGCCAGCGAGTACGAGCGCTTGGCAGGTGCCGATGCGGCCAAGGACACCTACTTCACCACCGTCGCCGGTCCCATCAGTCAGTTCCCCAAGGCCGCTAAGTTCGCCCAGGACTTCCGTGCCAAGTTCGGCAAGAACGCCGAGGGCTTCGGGGTCTACGCCTATGATTCGGCCAACGTGATCATCAGCGCCATCGAGACCGCCATCAAGCAGAGCGGTGGCAAGAAGCCCAGCCGTCAGCTGGTTGCTCAGCGGGTGCGTTTGGTCAAGCTCTCGGGCCTGACCGGCGAGATCGAGTTCAACTCCAAGGGGGACATCAAGGTGGCCGACTACTTCGTGATCCACCTTGACACCGGCAAGTACGCCGAGCAGAAGCTGCTGAAGAAGGTTTCGATCGCGGCTCCTCGGTAAACTTTCCAAAACTAAAGGGTGGCCTTCGGGCCACCCGCTTTTATTGAGGTGGTACAAAATGCATGTGGGTGGGCGTCGAGGGGTGCGCTGTACCCAAATCGTGCGGGATGGGGCTTAGACTCAACTTTAAGTTGAAACGCCTTTGTGGCTTAAAGGATTCAGAATTTTGCACTCTAAACCTTAGAACTCGGCTTTTGCTCTGCGCAGCCTGCGTTTAGACTTTGCCACGTCGCTCAAGGAGAGGGATAATCATGGAGCACCGGAACCTGGCATGTGGGGTAAGGACTTACCCTGCGCGTGTATATTCTTTAGGGAAGCTGACCCACACTTGACAGGTGCTGCGGTCTTTTGAAGGAGGCTCGTTTTGCTCGAAGGACTCTTAGCTCTGCTCCCCCAGGTGATCTTTGACGGATTGCTGCTGGGGTTTGTCTACGCCATGATCGCTCTGGGCTACACCATGGTTTACGGCGTGCTCGAGCTGATCAACTTCGCCCACTCGGAAATCTTCATGATCGGCGCGGTGGTGGGGGTGGAAGTTTTCCGCTACCTTGCCCCGGTGATCCCCAACGGTATCGTGGTCCTGCTGCTTGCGTTGATTCTGGGGGCCATCATCTCCGGCGTGACGGCGATGATCGTGGAGCGCTTGGCCTATCGCCCCCTGCGCGCCCGTGGGACCACCAACCGGCTGGTCCCGCTCATCACGGCCATCGGCGTTTCCTTTGTCCTTCAGGATCTGGTGCGTCTGGTGGAGGGCATCTGGCACAACGAGTTCAAGCTCCAGATGCGCCTGATCCCACCCCTCGACGGCAATTTCACCTTCCTGACCGTCTTCATCCAGTACAAGGCCCTCATCCTGATCCTGGTCTCGCTGCTGATGCTCGTGGGGCTGAATTACCTCGTCAGCCGCACCAAGCTGGGCACCGCCATCCGCGCCGTGGCCCAGGATATGAGCACCGCCCGCCTGATGGGCATCAACCCCGACGTGATCATCTCCCGCACCTTCCTGATTGGGGGGGCGCTGGGTGGGGTGGCTGGGGTGCTGTTCGCCGTGCAGTACAGCACCATCGACCCCTACGTGGGCTTCCTGCCGGGCCTCAAGGCCTTCACCGCCGCCGTACTCGGGGGGATCGGCAACATCACGGGGGCCATGGTTGGAGGGTTGGTGCTGGGGCAGATGGAGACCCTGGCGGGCACCTACCTGCCCACGCTCACCGGGGGTAACTTCGGTACCGAGTACAAGGACGTGATCGCCTTCCTGATCCTGATCCTGCTGTTGCTGTTCCGTCCGCAGGGTCTGCTGGGCCAGGTGGTCAAGGAGAAGGTATGAGCCGCCAAACAGCCAATTTCGTCGTGTTGGGGGTGGCGGGGCTCTCGCTGGCGCTGCTATGGCTGACTCCCGGGGCCCTGGCGGGTTTCCTGGGCCTCGTTGGGGTGGCGCTGACGGCCTACCTCAGGCCCGCCATGGCCGTGCGCGCGGGCTCGCTGGCCCTACTGGCTCTGGGCTTCACGCTGGCGCTGTCGCAGGTGCCCCGGGTGTCCATCTTGTTCTACGGCCTGGTGGCCGTGCTCGTCGCCCTCATCACCATCCCGGGAATACCGCGCTGGATCAAGGGCCTGCTCGGTGTGGCCGTGCTGCTGATCTCGGTGCCTATCGCCGGCTTCAACAACACTTTCTTCCTCGAGCTCGGTATCCAGATCGGGATCTACGCCGCTATGGCCCTGGGGCTCAACGTGGTGGTGGGCATGGCGGGACTGTTAGACCTGGGTTACGCGGCCTTCTTTGCCATTGGCGCTTATACCTGGGCCATCTTCGGCTCGCCGCAAGCTGCCAACTTCCTCTCGGGGCAGTTCCCGCTGAACGGCAACTTCTTCTACTTGTTCATGGCCTTCGCCATCATCACTACCGCCATCACCGGCGTGCTCATTGGCCTTCCTGCGCTGCGCTTGCGTGGGGACTACTTGGCTATCGTGACGCTGGGGTTGGGTGAGGTGGTGCGCGTGCTGGCGAACAACCTCGACCATCCGGTCAACTTCACCAACGGTCCCCAGGGCATCACCCCGGTCTCGCGCCCAGACATCGGCTGGTTCCACAGCCTGATGAGCGGCATCGGTATTGAGCTCGACGCCCGCACCGACTACCAGTTCTTCTTCTACTTGCTGGTGCTGGTGGTCATCGGTGTCGTGGTCCTCGTCAACATCAACCTGGGCAACTCCCGTTTTGGCCGGGCCTGGATCGCCATCCGCGAGGACGAAACCGCTGCTAAAGCCATGGGCATTCCCATGCTGGGCACCAAGTTGCTGGCTTTCGCTACCGGCGCAGCCTTCTCTGGGGCGATGGGCGTGATCTTCGCCGCCCAGCGTACCTTCGTGAGCCCTGAGTCCTTCACCCTGTTGGCCTCCATCACCATCCTGGGCATGGTGGTGCTGGGGGGTATGGGTTCGATTCCGGGGGTGATCCTCGGAGCGGCGGCCCTGACGGCCATCAACACCGACATCCTCAAGAGCTTTTCCGAGTACCTCAACAACCTTCGCCAGGCTGGGGTGCTCAACCTGCCCAGCCAGGTTGAGCCGGCCAAGTACGAGCGGTTGGTGTTCGGGGTGATCCTGGTGCTGATGATGATCTTCAGACCCCAAGGGCTCATCCCCGAGCGCCGCCACCAGCTCGAGATCGAAGAGGCCAAGGAGGCGCAACGATGACTACGGCGACGGCAACTGCCAGCGCCCTCGAGGTGCAATCCGTCTCCAAGAGCTTCGGCGGACTGAAGGCCGTCAACGCCGTGAGCCTCACCGTCAAGCCAGGGGAGATCTTCTCGGTGATCGGTCCCAACGGGGCGGGGAAGACCACCTTCTTCAACTTGCTCACCGGGATCTACGAGCCCGACGAAGGGAGCGTTCGCTTCTTCGGCAAGGACATTACCGGGATGTCGCCGGATAAGGTGGCGGCCCACGGGATTGGCCGCACCTTCCAGAACATCCGGCTCTTCGCCGCCATGACCGTGCTCGAGAACGTGCTCGTCGGGCACCACATCCACACCCACAGCAGCTACTTCGACGCCATGCTCCGCACCCCGCGCCACCTCGAGGCCGAGCGCAAAGCCAAGGAGCGGGCCATGGAGCTGCTCGACTACATGGGCCTGGCCCGCCGCGCGGGCGAGCTCGCCACCAGCCTGCCCTACGGCGAGCAGCGCCGCTTGGAGATCGCCCGCGCCTTGGCGTTGGAGCCCAAGCTGCTCTTCCTCGATGAGCCCGCCGCCGGGATGAACGAGCAGGAGACCAGCCGGCTGAAGGAGGATGTGCAGCGCTTGCGCAAGGAGCTGGGCCTGACCATCGTGCTCATCGAGCACGACATGAGCATGGTCATGAGCATTTCCGACCGCATCGCCGTGCTCGAGTACGGCTCCAAGATCGCCGAGGGCCTACCGGCCGAGATCCGCAGCAACCCCCGCGTGATCGAGGCCTACTTGGGTAAAGGGGCGGCGGAGCAAGCTGGAGGTCAGGCATGAGCTTGCTCGAGTTGAAGAACGTTCACACCTACTACGGGCACATTCACGCCCTCAAGGGCATTTCGCTCACGGTCAACGAGGGCGAGATCGTGACCCTGATTGGGGCTAACGGCGCGGGGAAGAGCACCACCCTGCGCACCATCAGCGGCATGGTCAAAGCCCGCAGCGGTGAGGTGCTTTACGAGGGTAAGCCCATCCAGCGCGTCCCTGCCGAGCAGATCGTAGCCATGGGAATCGGCCACGTCCCCGAGGGACGGCGCATCTTCCCCCGCCTGACGGTGGAGGAGAACCTCGAGATCGGGGCTTACTTGCTGAGCGACAGGAAGGTGGTCGAAGAGCGCAAGCAGATCGGCTTCCAGCTCTTCCCCCGCCTCTACGAGCGCCGAAGCCAGAAGGGCGGTACCCTCTCTGGGGGTGAGCAGCAGATGTTGGCAATTGCTCGAGCGCTCATGCAAGACCCCAAGCTGCTGCTGATGGACGAGCCCAGCATGGGCCTCGCCCCGGTGCTGGTGGACTTCATCTTCGAGACCATCCAGAGCCTCAATAAGTCCGGCAAGACCATCTTGCTCGTCGAGCAAAATGCCCGCATCGCCCTTCAGATCGCCCATCGCGGCTACGTATTGCAAACCGGCGAGCTGACCCTCAGCGGCTCTGCTTCCCAACTTGCGGCCACGCCCGAGGTACAGGCGGCTTACCTGGGCGGGCACTAGCGAAGTTGTTTGCGATTCGATGGCTGAAGGGCGGCCCAGCGGGCCGCCCTTCAACTCGAGGCCGAAGTATAGCTCCTGAGGGCCAACCGCCAGAAGAAGCGGGAGAAGGCGAAGAGACCCAACATCAGCCCCAGGGCCAAAAGCAGCGTCTTCAGGCTGGCCCGGCCCAAAGCAACTTCGGCGGGAACGGTGGTGAGGAAGGCTACCGGCACGACGAAGCTGAAAAACAGGCGGTATATGGCCGGGAAGGCCTGGATGGGATAGCGACCGGCCTCGAGCAGCGCGCGCAGCACCTCGGTGGTGTTGCTTACCTTAACGAACCAGATGCTGGTGGTGCCCAGGATGAACCACAGCGCGTAGAGCATGAAGCCCGCCACCCCCAAGAAGGCCAGCCCGGCGAGGTGCTCGAGCGGCCCAAAGCCCAGCCTGATCCCGGCGTAGAGCCACACCCCCAGCCCGAAGAGCACATCCGGCAGGCCCCAGGGGGAGAACATGCGGGTCGATAGCCAGAACTGGCTATCTAGGGGCTTGAGCAGCACGAAGTCCAGGGTGCCCTGCTGCACCTGCAGCACGATGCGGTTGAGGTTGGGTTGGAAGAGCGTTCCGGCTAGACCTTGCAAGACGGTGAAAGCCCCCAGCACCAGCAGGGCCTCCTCGAGCCGCCAGCCTCCGGGGCGATAGCCGCCTTGGTACAGCAGTGACAGGCCGAAGAGGCTCCCGATCAGCAACCCCATCGCCGAGAGCGTGGCCAGGAAGAAGTTGCTCCGGTATTCCATCTCGGCGGCGATAGCACTGCCCCAGAAGCGCCCGAGTACCCTCAGATACCGCATCGCCTGCAGTGTACTGCACTGGGGAACACGAAACGCAATACGCCTGGCGTACGCCAGACACAAAGGTAGCCCTTTATGCCATCAAGCCAGCATCAGCCTTCCTCTGGCTGCTGCCACCGCGATTTCCCGGCCCAGCGATTCGCGCAGGCTCTCATAGGTCTGCTCCCACTCCTCGTCGCTCATGTCCTGTGGTTGCAGGAAGTGAATCAGCCGCACGTAGGGGTGGGTGCCTGCAGCGAGGGCCTGCACGGTGGGGGTGACGCTGGGGTTGTGGGTAATGCTGCGCACCAGCTCCAGCACGTCCATCTGGAGCTGGGTCAGGGTGGGCATTTCCTCCGGCCCGTGGTGGACGATGGCACTCACCCGCTCGAGGATGCCCAGCGCCACCTCGCAGGTGGCAGCTTCCTCGAGCCGACGCTGATAGGCTTCGAGGGCCTCGAGGGCCTTGGGCAGGTTTTTCTCCAGGTCCTCGCGTCCCAGCAGGCGCTGGACCTTGCCCCACCAGGCCTCAAAGCTGCTGCTACCCTGGCGCAGCATCTCGAGCACCGAGACGTCCAGGGGCTTGCCCTGGGCGAGTTGCTCGGCCATTTCCCGCTGTACCCGGCCCATCTCGGCCATGTGGCGCTGAAGCCTCAGGCCTTCGTCCCTGAGGACGACGGCTTCGCGTAGCTGATCGCGCTGTTTGGTGACTACCGTGCTCTGCATCTTGCCCTCGAGCATAAACGCACCGCTCCACCCGAGAGGGCAATTTGCCCGTTAAGATCGTTACTCATACGCTCGTTGGGCGAGGTATATAGTTCGATCGATCAGCGTACCGCCAATTCCTCCACCCACACCAGCTCGCAAGCTCCGTTGCCGGTGTCGCTGCGGGTGAGCGAGGACTGCCAGTAAAAGCCGTCGGGTCCGCTGGCTCGAACCAAGTACCCGCGCAGACGCACGATGTTGCCGCTCTTGAGCTGCTTGAGGCGCTGCTCGAGGTCGGTGGTAGCGGGGATCATGTGCATGTTAGCGCTGCTGAGGGCGATTTCCTCGAGGGGTATGGGAGGGTTGGCGGTGTACCAGAAGTAAAAGCGGTTGGACTGGCTGATGGAAATCTTCTCCAGCACCCGGCTATCGGACATGCGACCCCAGCCTAGCGCGAGATCTAGCGGAGCCAGCTTAGCTCCTTGGTCGTAGCGGTAAAGCCGTTTGCTCAGCACCCGCGCCTCGAGGGCGAAGCGGGCCAGCGGCTGGATGTGGTATCCCCTATGCTCGAAGGCGGGAGGCAAGTCCTGGGCGCTCTGGAAGGGGGCTAGGGGACACAGAACCCCAGGAGGTCGGGCAATGGGCCGGGCCGTTGCGTTGCGAAAGTAGACGAACGCGCTGAGGGAAAGGAGGAGGAGCAGACTGAGTAGGCGCATCGGGTAGGATAGGGCTTCGGCGTAGCTCTCGGGTGTTTACTGCTGCGCCCAGTTTACAAAGGCATTGACCACGTCACTCTCGCCCAGCAGCCAAGGCTCTTGCACGGCGGCTTGCAAGAAGGCCTCGAGCACCTTACGTTCGGCCTTGCGCAGCAATTCCGCGACGCTCTGGCCCGCGTAGGGACCGGCCTTGAGCGGCTGGGAGAGACGGGGATCGAGGGCCGCCGCCCAAGCAGCGGCCTTGAGCTCGGCCTCGAGCTTTTGCAGCAGCAGCTTGTCGCCTTCCGGCCCCAGCAGTTCGGCTACATCGAGCAGGGGCACCCCATTCAAGCCACGCGGCTCCAACCCCAGCACGTAGAGCTGGCGGGCCAGACTGGCGGGCAGCACCTCTAGCGGCTGACGGACTACGGCTTCACCGTAGCGCACCTCGAGCGTGTAGCGTCCTTCGGCAGGCAGCTTGACCCCCGGAGCCAGCTCCACGAGCTCGGTGGTAAAAGCCCGGAAGGCGATCTTCTTGCTGGCTTGGATCAGCGCTGTGCCCCGAGCGTCGAGCAGGCGTACCGAGAGCGGTTGCTGGCTCAGGTAGGGGCTGCCCACCAGCCGAAGTTGGGGGAAAAGCACTTCCCCGGCGTGAAAGGGCCTGGCGTCGGGGCTGTCGGGACGCAGGAGCAGGGCCACGAGCTGCACCTCGAGCCTTCCTTTCTGGGCCAGAGCCCGGCGGGCTGACCCCGCCAGCGGGTGCTTGGGGTGGCTTTCCAGAAAAGCCCGGTAGTACCCCTGAGCCCGCTCGAGCAGGCCCACCCGCTCGGCCAGGAAGCCCATCCAGTAGCTCATGCGGGCGTCGCCGGAGTTCTGCAGGTCCTCGATGGCCAAGCGATAGAGCTCCTCCTCGTCGCTCTCGAGGGCGCGGGTATAGGCCTCCCTGGCGCCCACGAAGTCGCCATAGAGGGCGCGCACCAGACCCAGGTTGTACATGGCCGTGGGGTCGGCGCCCAGGCGCAGCGCTTGCAGGCTGGCCTGCAGCGAGCGGGCCTTATCTCCCTTGAGGTACTGCGCCCAGCCCAGATTCGTCCAGGCCGAGCGCTTTTGGGGTAAGAGCTCGAGGACCCTGGAAAAGGCCTGAGCGGCTTCGGCGGGCTTGTCCTCTTCCAGCGCGGCGAAGCCCCGCTGTTCCCAGCCGTAGGCGATCTCGGGGGCGTACTCGCTGAGCCCCCGCGCCACCGTCCGCCAGGAGGGGTCTTTGCCCGCCTTCAGCACCATCACGGCGGCGATGCGCTCGAGGGCGTTGCCCTGGGCCAGCTTGTGAGCCTGGTTGAGGGCCAGTGCGGTGCGGTTTTCTTGCAGGTCGGATATGGCCCTGTAGGCCGGCAGCGGTTTCCCTGCCGCGAGATCGCTCCAGAACTCGATGAGGGGCCGGGGTAGGGGCTCGAGGTTGCTTTTGAGCTCCCCGTTTTCGGTCAGGGCCAGTGCCGCCTCGTAGAGGGCCCTGGGCACGGGGAAGCGGCTTACCCCCTCGAGCTCCCCCTGCGCCAGCTTGGCCAGGTCTCGCTCCTGGCGCGGGTCGGGTTCGAAGGGGCCGGGTTTGAGGTCCAAGCGGCTGCCCAGCCAGCGCAGGGCCAGCAGGGGCTGGGTGAAGCGGGCGGTGAACACCTCCTTGGGTGTGGCGAGGAACAGCACCAGCTCCCCCCTTTCCCCGGTTTTGCCCAGCAATACCCAGTCGGCACGGGTGCTCTCGAGGGCCAGCCGGGCCCCGCCCGCCGTGTAAAGGCTGCCCGTTACCCGCTCGTAGCTGCCCTCCCAGGGCAAGTCGGGCAATAGCAGGGCCGCCAGTGAGGGCGCGGCTACCCCCAGGCTCTGGGCAAAAGCCTGGGCCGTAGCGTTGCCTCCGGGGCCTTCGAAGGGTAAGACCAGCCCTTTGGCCCAGCCCACAGTCCATAAGCAAAGGATCAGCAGCCATCCGGCTAACCGACGTAGCATGACCTCATGCTAACAGCCTGCTATTTCTCGGTACACTATCCGGAGTGGCCATAATCACCGCACGCAATCTGGTCAAGCGCTACCCCGTGGCCCTCAAAGAACCGGGGCTAAGGGGGACTCTAAAGCACTTCTTCCGCCGCAAGTACCGCCTGGTGGAAGCGGTCAAGGGGGTATCCTTTGGCCTCGAGCCCGGCGAGATCGTGGGCTTTTTGGGCCCCAACGGAGCGGGCAAGACCACCACCCTCAAGCTGCTCAGCGGCTTGATCCACCCCAGCGAGGGGGAGGTGCGGGTGGCGGGCTTCGAGCCTTTCCGGCGTGAGGCAGCTTTTCTGCGGCAAATTACCTTGGTGATGGGCAACAAGCAGCAGCTCATCTGGGATTTGCCTGCTTGGGACTCCTTCCGGGTCAACGGCGCGGTCTACGACATCCCCGACGCTGAGCTCAGGCGGCGGGTGGGGGAGCTGGCCGAGCTGCTGGATTTGCAGGGGAAGTTGACCCAGCCGGTGCGCAAGCTTTCGCTGGGCGAGCGCATGAAGGCCGAGCTACTGGCGGCTTTGCTGCACCGGCCCAGGGTGCTCTTCCTCGACGAGCCCACGCTGGGCCTCGACGTCAATGCCCAGACCTCGGTGCGCGAGTTCCTGCGCGAGTACAACCGCCGCTACCAGGCCACCATCCTGCTCACCAGCCACTACATGGCCGACATCACCGCGCTGTGCCCCAGGGTGATCATGATCCACCAGGGCCGCCTGATCTACGACGGGGGGCTGTCGGGGCTGCTCGAGCGCTTCGCTCCCTATCGCGAGGTGCTGCTCAAGCTCAACCGCCCCGTCTCCCAGGCCGAGCTCGAGCGCTACGGTGAGGTGCGCGAGCTGCAGGGCCTTCAGGCCAGGCTGCTGCTGCGGCGCGAGGAGTTGGTGGGCGCAGTGGGTCAGATGCTGCGCGAGCTAAGCGTGGAAGACCTCGAGGTGCGCGAGCCTCCGGTGGAGGAAGTGATCTCCCAGGTCTTCGCTCAGGGCGAGGTGGTTTGGGGAGTGAAGGATAAGATATAAACGATGAAGCGGGCAGAAGCCATCGAACGGCTCGAGCGGGAAAATTTCGATCTATTGATCATCGGCGGTGGAGCTACCGGCTGCGGGGTGGCGCTGGAAGCGGCCAGTCGCGGGCTCAGGGTGGCTTTGGTGGAGCGCTTCGACTTCTCCGAGGGCACTTCCAGCCGCAGCACCAAGCTCATTCATGGCGGGGTGCGCTACCTCGAGCTCGCCGTCAAGAACCTCGACCGGGTGCAACTCAACTTGGTGCGCGACGCGCTGCACGAGCGAGCTACGCTGCTGCGCATCGCCCCCCACCTCTCCCGCCCGCTGTGGCTGCTGACCCCGCTGTACAAAATCTGGGAGGTGCCCTACTACTGGTTCGGCCTCAAGCTCTACGACCTGCTGGCCGGGAAGGGCCGGCTCGCCACGTCGCGCTACCTCACCGCCCATCAGACGCTCGAGGCCTTTCCCAGGATACGCAGCAGTGGCCTGGTGGGCTCGGTGGCCTACCAGGATGGCCAGTTCGACGACGCCCGTTTCAACGTATCGCTGGCCCTGACCGCCGCCGAACAGGGCGCGGTGGTGCTCAATCAGGCTGAGGTGACCGCACTGCTCAAACAAGAGGGTAGGCTGTGCGGGGCAGTGGTGCGCGAGCGGCTCAGCGGGCGGGAGCTCGAGGTGAAAGCCCGCGTGGTGGTCAACGCCACCGGCCCCTTCGGCGACGCCATCCGCCGCCTCGACGACCCCGACGCCCCTCCCCTCCTGAAGGTCTCCTCGGGAGTCCATATCGTCCTGGACGGGAAGTACAGCCCGCCTCAGACCGGCCTCCTGATCCCCAAAACCGAGGACGGACGGGTGGTGTTCGTGCTGCCGTGGCTGGGGCACACCCTGGTGGGCACCACCGACGACCCCGCCCAGCCCAGCGACCACCCCGGCGTGAGCGAGGGCGAGATCGCCTACATCCTGCGCCAGGTGGAGCCCTACCTGGGGCGCATAGGCCGCGAGGAGGTGCGCGCCGCGTGGTCGGGGCTGCGTCCTTTGGTCTCCCGCCCTGAGGCCGACACCGCCCGGCTGGCCCGCGACCACCTCATCCAGCAGAGCCCTTCTGGCTTGCTGACCCTCACCGGGGGCAAGTGGACCACCTACCGCAAGATGGCCCTTGACCTGGTGGCCTACGCCGCCCGCCTCTGGGGTCTCGAGCTGCGCCCCAGTCAGACCGACCGCCTGCCGTTGGTGGGAGCCGAGGGCCTGGACCTGTATGGTGGGGTTTTGCTGCTGGAGCGCAACTACGGCCTCGACCGCGCTACTGCCGCCCACCTGCACCGCACCTATGGCTCACGGGCCGCGCGGGTGCTCGAGCTGGCCGAAGGCTGCCCCACACCGCTGGTCGAGGGCTATCCCTACCTCGAGGCCGAGGTGCGCTACGCCGTGCGCCACGAGATGGCCCTGACCCCCATGGACTTTTTGGCCCGTCGCACCCGACTGGCCTTCCTCGACCAGCAGGCCGCCCAAAAAGCCCTTCCCCGCGTGAGCGAGCTGATGGCGCGGGAACTCGGCTGGAGCGACGAGGTCTCGAAACAGCAGCAAGCGCAGGCCCTGAAGCTGCTTACCAGCGCGATTTGATGGCCGCCGTGATGATCACCGCCCAGCGGGCGTTGTTGGGGTAAGCTCCGGCGACCTGAAGCCCGATGTAGCTCGAGAGCACCTGTGCGAGCAGCACCAGCGGAACCCCCAGCCGGAACATCAGATAGCCGGGGCTGCTGACGAGCTGGCGGTAGTTTTGGTCGAGGGTGATGAGCGAGGCCTTTTGGTCGGGGTCGAGCGGCCAGGCAACGGGCACGGGGAAAAGCCAGGCCCACGCCAGCAAGAATAGCGCGAAGACCAGCAGCGCCCGGCTACTGTGGGCAAAGACCGCGAAGGGTTTGTTGTCGAACCCCGCGACGAACATGAACACGAGGGGTACCCAGGCGAAGGTGGTTACGCGGGATAAAAACTCACCGAAGATCTGGCGGTAGCGCTCTAACTGGCCATGCGGCAGAGCCAGGTAGAACCCGCGCGCCATCAGCCCGAAAGCGATGGCCTCGAGCACGCACGCTCCGAGCACTACCAGCCAGGGTATGCCGGGACGGGCCAGAGCCTTGGCGTAGTAGCTGCGAACCATTTGCTGCATGGGCCTAATGATATTTGGCCGGGCCGTGGAGGGGGCTTGGCTTAGGATTGAGGCGATGGGACGCAAGCTCAAGACCCTGTTGCAAGCCCAGATCGCGCTGATGCTCGAGTACCGCGCGGAGGTGTTCTTATGGGCCCTTGCGACGGCCCTGCCCCTGATCTTGATGGGGGTGTGGACCCAGGCCGCCGAGGGCGGCTCCTTCGCGCTCAGCTCGCAGGAGTTCGCCCGCTACTTCCTGTGCGTGTTCATCGTGCGACAGCTCAGCGTGGTGTGGGTGATCTGGGAGTTCGAGCAGGACGTGGTGCAGGGGCGGCTTTCCTTCAAGCTGCTGCGGCCCATCGATCCCTACTGGGAACACCTGATGGCCCACCTGGCCGAGCGCATCACCCGCTTCCCCTTTGCGCTCGTGTTGGTGGGGCTTTTCCTGCTGACCTACCCCCCGGCCCGCTTTGTGCCGGAGTGGGGCGACCTGCTGCTGGGCATCCTGACGGGGCTGGCGGCTTTCCTGCTGCGCTTTTTGATGCAGTACACCTTTGCGCTGCTGTCCTTCTGGATCGAGCGGGCGGCGGCCATCGAGGAGGGCTGGTTCATCCTCTACCTCTTCCTCTCCGGCCTCATCGCTCCACTCGACGTCTTTCCCGAAGCGGTGCGGCAGGCCGCTTCGCTCACTCCCTTCCCCTACCTGGTCTATTTTCCGGCCTCGATCCTGGCGGGCATCCCGGTTAACCTGGCCCAGGGCTTTGCGGTGCTGGCTGTCTGGAGCGCGATTTTCCTGCTTCTCAACCGCTGGCTGTGGCGCAAAGGGCTCAGGCAGTTCTCGGGCATGGGGGCCTAGAGGCGGTAAATTGCCTCTCGTGGACATCGAGAAATTGCGCTACGAGTACACCAAGGGCAGCCTCGAGATCTCCGACCTTTCCCCCGACCCCTTCACCCAGTTTTCGCGCTGGCTCGAGGCCGCCCTCGACGCCCATCTCCAGGAGCCGCATGGCATGACCCTCTCCACGGTTGGCCTCGACGGAAGGCCCAGCAGCCGGGTGGTGCTGCTGCGCGGTTATTCCCCGGCGGGCTTCGTGTTCTACACCAACTACCGCAGCCGCAAGGGACGCGAGCTCGAGCACAACCCCTATGCCGCGTTGGGCTTCTGGTGGCCTGAACTCGAGCGCCAGATCCGCATCGAAGGTCGGGTACAGCGGCTGGAGCCTGAGCTCTCCGACGCCTATTTCGCCAGCCGTCCCTACGAGAGCCAGGCCGGTTCGGCCTGCAGCCCACAGAGCGAGCCCATTCCCTCACGCGAGTGGCTGCTGGAGCGCATTGCCGCCCTCAAGCGCCAGTATCCCGAGCGCATCCCCCGCCCCGAGCACTGGGGGGGATATCGCCTCGAGCCCGACTACTTCGAGTTCTGGCAGGGCCGCACCAACCGCTTGCACGACCGCTTCGCCTACCGCTTACAGCCCGATCAAAGCTGGCGGATCGAGCGGCTGGCACCGTGAGTATAGTTTGCCCTTGCTACTCCAGCAGCCCTGGGATGGGCTCGACTTCGATCCGGGTCGCGCTGGCCCTGACGTAGGGGGCCTGCAGGGGGATGAGGTGGCGCTTGCTTCCTATCCGCACCACCAGCACGTCCTGAGCGCCCGCGTCGTCCACGTCGATGACCTCTCCAACCGGCTCGCCGTTCACCAGCACCGGCAGCCCCACGAGCTGGAAGTAGTAGAACCGGCCTTCCTCGAGCTCGGGTAACTCCTCCGGGTCGGCCAGGACTGCCCGCCCGGACAGCGCACGGGCAGCTTCCACCGTGCCGACTCCCACCAGCTCGAGCACGATCTCCTCGCCCAGGTAGTAGGCTTCCTCGATGGCCCGGTAGCCCAGCCCCTCGATGTAGACGCGCTCGAGCTCGGCCACCACCGGCTCGCCATGAAACTTGATCGCCCCGCCCAGCCCATAGGGCGAGCCGAGCCGACCGACTTCCACGCGCTTCATGCCTGGCCTAGCGCACCTCGACCGAAACGCGCCCCTTGGCGTACGAGCGCACGATGATGCGGATGCTCTCGATCACCCGCCCCTGACGCCCGATCAGGCGGCCCTTGTCCGCGGGAGCGGTTTCCACGTAGTACACCGGCCCCTCGCGCCCGCGCCGCTCTTCCACGCGCACCGCCTGGGGTTGGTCCACTACGGCCTTGGCCAGGTATTCCACGAGGTCTTTCATGGGAAAGAGCTTATAGCAAATAGCCGATCGCTAATAGCCATCTCGGGCCATCAGCCATCGGCTATGGGCTAGCGACGCGCTTACAGCACCCCGGCCTGCTTGAACAGCTTGCGCACGGTCTCGGTGGGCTGGGCCCCTACGCCGAGCCAGTACTTCGCACGCTCGCCGTCGACCTTGAGCCAGTCGGGGGTGGTCTTGCGGGGGTCGTAGTAGCCCAGGCGCTCGAGGTAGGCGCCGTCGCGCTTGTTGCGGCTGTCGGTCACGACGATGCGGTAGTGGGGGTTCTTCTTCGAGCCGAAACGGGAAAGGCGGATCTTGGTCATCGCGTCACTCCTTCAAAACTGAGATATTCACTGCCCTAAAGGCCTATCTCCTGGGTCAAGCTAGCGCCGGAACAGGCCCCGGCCCTTGGTCTTCTGCAGGGTCTTCATCATGGCCTTCATGTCGTCGAAGGTCTTGATGAGGCGGTTGACTTCCTGCACGCTGGTGCCCGAACCGGCGGCGATGCGTTTGCGGCGGGAGGCGTTGAGGATCCTGGGGTCGCGGCGCTCGCGCGGGGTCATGGAGAGCACGATGGCCTCGAGGCGGTTGAGCGCCTTGTCGTCGACCTGGAAGTTGGCCGGCAGCATCCGCGACATGCCCGGGATCATCTTGAGGATGTCGCCGAAGCTGCCCATCTTGCGGATCTGGCGCATCTGGCTGATGACGTCCTCGAGCGTGATCTCGCCCGGAGCCTTGAGGGGGGCCTCGAGTTCGGCAGCCTTGGCCTTCTCCAGCAGGGTTTGCAGGTCGCCCATGCCCAGGATGCGTTGGGCCAGGCGGTCGGGGTAGAAGGGTTCGAGGCCCTCGAGCTTTTCCGAAACCCCCGCGAAGTAGATGGGCTTTTGCGTCACGTGCCGCGCCGAGAGCGCCGCCCCGCCGCGCGCGTCGCCGTCGAGCTTGGTGAGGATCAGGCCCGTCACCCCGATGCGCTCGTCAAAGGTCTTGGAGACGCCCAGCGCCTCCTGCCCGGTCATGCTGTCTATCACCAACAGTGTCTCGGTGGGGCCTATGGCCGCCTTCAGTCGGGCGAGCTCGTTCATGAGGTTTTCGTCGATCTGGAGCCGACCGGCGGTATCGACGAGCACAAGGTCGCGGTAGTCGAAGGTCAGGTGCTGGCGCAGGCGCTGGGCGGTGGTCTCGGGCCGCTCGCCGTCGGCGACCTCGAGCACCGGCACCCCCACCTTCTCACCCAGGATCTTGAGCTGCTCGCGGGCGGCGGGGCGCTGGGTGTCGGCGGCCACGAGCAGCGGGCGGCGCCCCTTGCCCTTGTAGAAATGGGCCAGCTTGGCAGCGTGGGTGGTCTTGCCCGAGCCCTGCAGGCCCACCAGAAACCACACGTTGCCCTCGTTCTTGAGCACCGGCTGCCTGGCCTCACCCCCCAGCACCTCGGTGAGCTCCTCGTAGACGACGCTGAGGATCTGCTCGGCGGGGGTGAGGCTCTCGAGCACCCGCTGCCCTAGGGCCTTTTCCTGGATCCTGGCGACGAACTCCCTGGCCACCTCGAAGTTTACGTCGGCCTCGAGCAGGCTCACGCGAATCTCGCGCAGGGTGGCCTTGAGGTCGGCCTCGCTGATACGACCCCGCCCGCGCAGCTTGTCTACTGCGTCGCGGATGCGGCGGCTTAGCGTCTCAAACATGCTTTTGGGCTCCCTCGGACCTCAAAAAATCACTCAAGCCTTTTTTTCGATCAAAAGGCCTCTTTCTCGAGGCCGCCCGCTAGGGTAGCAGCACGGGGTTGAGCGTGTCAATATCAAGTTTGGGCCACAAAGGCAAGGTGAAGCGGGGGCGAGAGGATAAGTCAGATCTTTTATATGCCGCTATATTTGACCTACGCAGACCACCCTTCGCATCAGGGACGAAATCTACCGTCAGGCTAAGGCTGAAGCCGCCCGCCGGAGAGTGACGCTGACCCGCTATATCGAAGAAGCTCTGTTACAGAGCTTCAAGCGTGGGGGTGGGGTGGGGTGCAAGGTGGAACTGCCGACCGTCGCCGTGGGCCGGGGCTTTACCTTTACCCCTGCTGAACTCAAAGCGCTGCAACAAAGCAGCGAGGCTCGAGCCGACCGTAGCAAGGTAGCCAGGCGCAGGGGCAAGGTGTAGTGTTCATCCAACGTACTCATCTACGCCCTCAGGCGCGATTCTCCCTTTCACCGACCTTGCTATGGCTGGCTCACTGCTGCGCTATCATACCAGATTCGGTCAGTTCGTTCCCGAATGGGAACGAACTGACCCGACCGAAGGGAGTGCTCTAGGATTCAAAAAGATAGCCTCTGAAGGTCTTTGGTTTGGGTGATTATCTTTTTGAATCCGGTATCACAGGGAGAGGAAGTTGCCGCGCCGAGCGTGGTCGAGCTGGCGGTGGTGCGCATCAGCACCCTGCCGAGCCTGGGAGAAGCGGCGGCAAAGCCAGCCGATGTGTTCGCTTTTTTGCAGGCCCTCAGAGAGAACGGCTATTACCTCATCGAGCCGGGCCCGAATCACCTGGCCCACTGGTCAAGGCTCTGTACCGACATGGCTTTGCAGGGAAACGATGCCAACGATGCTTTCCTGGCTGCTTTAGCCCGGCTACCCTGGTCAGTGCTGACGAGGGCTTCGGGCGTTTTGAGGGCGTGAACTGGTTCAATCCCCTGGCCTCGGCCAGCCACTGCTAGGGCACGGCAGTCCCGGCTTTGGGATAGGTCGAGAGCGGTTGCCTCCGGGGGCCTGTGGTGCTACCCTATCGAAGGCTCTAAGCCCCTTCGGGACCGCTGGCACAGGGTCGGAGGCCCGAAGGTCTCAGGAGGCACCGTGGAAGATTACAGCGACAGTCGAAGGTTTAGCCCGGTGCGCTCTGTGCTTTTGAGCCACCGCTAATCCCTCGACAATCCCGTACTTCACGGCTGCTTCCTTCCAAGGCCGCGCTGCTGTGCTGTCTAAAGCGCAACGCGGGCACAGAAGGAGGTGGCAAATGTACGATACCGAGCGCCTTGCAGCCATCCAGGACCTCCAGAACGCCCTTGCCGAAAGCAACGCGGTAGCGGTGAAGGCGGCGCTGGAGGAACTCTACGCTCCGGAGATCATCGATCACTGGGCCGAGTTCGCACCCGAGCACCACCTGGTCATCCTGACGCTGTTGCCCACCGGTGAAGCCGCCGAGGTCTTCAGCCACCTCGAGGAAGACGAGCAGACCGCGCTGCTCGAGGCCCTGCCGCGCTGGCGGGTGAAGGAGCTACTGGGCGAGCTTCACCTCGACGACCTCACCGATACCCTGCAGGCCGTCGAGGAGGAAGACCCCGAGCTGGCCGAGGAGATCAAAGCCGAGCTCGACCCCGAGACCCGCGCCGAGGTCGAGGAACTCTCCGAGTACGAGGAAGACGAGGCCGGTGGGCTGATGACCTCGGAGTACATCGCCCTGCGCGACTCGATGAGCGTGGAAGAGGTGCTGCGCTTTTTGCGCCGGGTGGCGCCTGACGCCGAGCAGGTGTACTACCTCTACGTCGTGGACGCGGCAGGGCGGCTGGAGGGCGTGGTGAGCCTGCGCGACCTGATCGTGGCCGATCCCAAGACCCGCGTGCGCGAGATCATGAATCCCGACGTCAAGTTCGTGCGCACCGACACCGACCAGGAGGTCGTGGCCCGCATGATGGCCGACTACAACTTCCAGGTCCTGCCGGTGGTGGACGAGAACGGGGTGCTCTCGGGGATCATCACCATCGACGACGTGGTGGACGTGATCGAGGAGGAGGCCACCGAGGATATCTACCGCCTGGGTGCGGTGGAGGCTCCGGAACTGGTCTACAGCCGCTCGACGCTGTGGGAGCTGTGGAGCGCGCGGGTGCGCTGGTTGGTGGTGCTGATCGTGGGGGGAATGTTTTCCAGCACCATCCTCGAGGGCTTCGAGGCTACTTTGAGCGCGGTCACCGCCCTGACCTTCTACCTCACCATCCTGCTGGGGGCGGGAGGCAACACCGGCAACCAGTCCTCTACGCTCATCGTGCGCGCGCTGGCCACGGGCGACGTGCGGGGGCGCGACTGGTGGCGCATCCTGTTCAAGGAACTGGGCGTGGGGGCGCTGCTGGGCCTCACCCTAGCGGTGGTGCTGGCGATCAAGGTGGTGATCGATGGACACACCGAAATCCTGCCGGTGCTGGCGCTTTCGCTGATTACCCTGATGACCGTGACCAACATCGTCGGGGCGCTGCTGCCCATCGGCATCAAGAAGATCGGGCTCGACCCGGCGCTCATCTCCAATCCCCTCATCGCCACCTTGAGCGACCTGACCGGGCTGCTGATTTACCTGGGCATGGCCAAGTGGCTGCTGAAGCTATGAAGCTGGAAATGGTAGTTGAGTGGACCATCGGCACCCGCGAGCGCTACGACTGGAGGGGCGGGGTGCTGGTGGCCCGCCAGCCTTGGGGCTGGGAGCTGCCCCCGGTCAACTACGGCTGCATTCCGGGCTACTTCAACCCTGCCGACCGGGCCGAGCTCGACGCGATCTGGTGCGACCCGGCGCCCGTTGCGCCGGGGGTGTGGCTCGAGGGCGAGGTGCTGGGCATGGTTTGGGTCAACGACCTCGACCACAAGATTTTGCTGGGCCAGCCCGGCGACCTGGAGAAGCTTGATAAGGCGGGCCTCGAGGCCTGGTTCGTCGGGCGTGATGCCCGCATTACCGCTGCCGAGGAAGCCGTGGCCTTCATCGCTTCCCTGCCTGCGGGCTCAGGCTCGGGGTAGGATTGGCTGGAGTCACCGGGAGGTTTGCCGTGTACTACCCATTGGACAGCCGTTACGACAGCATGCTCTACCGTCGCGCAGGCCGCAGCGGCTTGCAGCTTCCGGCTATCTCGCTGGGGCTGTGGCACAACTTCGGTGGCGTGGACTGCTACGAGGACGCCCGCCAGATGATCCGCCGGGCCTTCGACCTGGGCATCACCCACTTCGACCTCGCCAACAACTATGGCCCACCGCCGGGGTCGGCAGAGGAGACCTTCGGGCGGGTGCTGCGCGACGACTTGAGGCCCTATCGCGACGAGCTGATCGTCTCGACCAAGGCCGGATACCTGATGTGGCCGGGGCCTTATGGCGACTGGGGCTCGCGCAAGTACCTGCTCGCCAGCCTCGACCAGAGCTTGAAGCGCATGGGCCTGGAGTACGTAGACATCTTCTATCACCACCGCCCTGATCCCAACACGCCGTTGGAAGAAACCCTAGGAGCCCTGGACCAGGCCGTGCGCAGTGGCCGGGCCCTGTACGTAGGCGTGTCCAACTACCCCCCTGAACTCACCCGCCAAGCCGCCCGCATGCTGCGGGCGATGGGCACTCCCTTCGTCATCCACCAGCCCAGCTACTCCATGTTCAACCGCTGGATCGAAGACGGCCTCACCGCCGTGCTGGCCGAGGAGGGCATCGGCAGCATCGTCTTCTCGCCGCTGGCCCAGGGCCTGCTTACCGATAAGTACCTGGGGGGCATCCCCGAGGGCTCGAGGGCGGCCAAGCCCCACGGCTTCCTCAAGCCCGAGCACATCACGGAGGACAAGCTCGTCAAGGTGCGCCGCCTCAACGAACTCGCCCAGGCCCGGGGCCAGACCCTCGCCCAGCTAGCCCTAGCCTGGGTACTGCGCCTGCCCACCACCACCTCCGCCCTCATCGGAGCCAGCCGCCCTGAGCACATCGACGATGCTGTGGGGGCGCTGAGGAAGTTGCATTTGTCGGAGGAGGAATTGTCGGCCATTGAGGCGATTCTGGGCTAGAGCGATCGAGGCTTGACGCCTTGCCGGTTGCCGTCTATATTGGAGTTTGCGGCTTCGGAGGCCAATCCCTCTCGAGCCAGGAGCATCGCGGGGTGGAGCAGTCTGGTAGCTCGTCGGGCTCATAACCCGAAGGTCACAGGTTCAAATCCTGTCCCCGCAACCAGAACCCAAAGGCGCAGGGTCACCCCCTGCGCTTCTCAATTGTCCGTACTTGACCGCTCTTGCCTCAGACGCTACACTTTTTACGTTGTGCTGATGGCACGCGCAGAGCCTGGCTGTGTAGCTCAGCTGGTTAGAGCGAACGACTCATAATCGTTAGGTCGGCGGTTCAAGTCCGCCCACAGCCACCAAGACGTCCCAGACGGTATTTCCCGCCGTCTGGGGTTTTGTTTGTGAATATTCCGTGACGATATGTGATTTGACTGGTGCAGCGGGGGTTGTGCTAGGCGAGCTTGAATGCACGAAACGCTCTAAGCCACTGCACATTTAACCCAAACTTCAACTTTAGAGCCCATCCCTCAAAAATCCCAGCCGACCTGGGCCTCGAGGTCTATAAAGGGTTCATGAATACCTCTGTTGCTCGGATTGTTGGGTGGTTGTTGCTGATTCTGCCAATGGCCTGGGCTGAATCAAGTCCCTGTCTCTCGCAGAAGACCGAGGGCATCTTCAACGGTGTGGTCATGATGACCAAGCCCGCCTGGCTCGTCAAGGAGTGCGGTCGTACCGAGGGCCAGATTTTGCTGCAGATCAAACTGTGGGTCAAGGGCAACGGGCGCAGCCCTTTTTCCGACGAGTCCTATCTCTCCACCAACCCCAAGGGGGCCGACATCCTCTTGAAAGCCCTTGACGATGCGGGCTGGAGCAACTTCTCCAAGCACACCGTGCGAGCGGGGAGCGTTGTAGCTACCGTGCGCCACTACAAACACGACAAATTTGGCTTTCTGGCCTTCGGAGTGACCCAAACCCGCACGGAGCTTTTCCTGAGCTTCGTGCGTTACCGCTAGCCGGCTGATCTGATGGTAGTAATACCGGATTCAAAAAGATACTCTTCAAAACCAAAACCCAGAGGCTATCTTTTTGAATCCCAGAGCACACCCCTCCCTGACGGTCGGCGAAAAAGGCGTCTCCCTTCGGTCGACCGCCCCGCCTTGGCGGGGCAGCGTCACCAAATGGTGACGAACTAACCGAATCTGGTATAAGCTTCGCAACGTGGTTGAGTTCGGCCATCCCTATACGCTGCTCGCGGGGGCCCCAGGTAAAGGTAGATCAGCGGGCGTTAGCTGCGCTTTGAACTGACTTTGGTGGGTGGAACCAGGAATATTCCGATTCCAAAGGCCAGCTTGCGGGTGGGGGAGATGAGTAGGCGTTGCTGCCAGACCAGCCCAGCGCTCGAGCCCCCGTCGAGCAGGATGGCGTCCTTAGCCCCCAGCCGGGCCATGACCTTGGCGGTTTCGGAGAGGGTGAGGGGCTGGCGGGTGCTGACGAAGACCAGAAAGCGCTCGTTGACCAGGCCCACCACGCTGCGCCGGGCCCGGCCCCAGATGGCCGGATCGTTGTAGCCCTCCGAGCGCGGCCATACCACCACCCGGCCCCCTCGCAGCACGTAGGGCCCGCTGGCGATCACGGTTTCATAGCCACGCCAGGGCTTCTGGCGGCTGTGGATGCGTGCGCGATTGTCGGGTGTGATGGAGAGGGCGGTGGGGATGCGGCCCCTCGAGAGTTGCTGGCCGCCTACCACCAGGTCTCCGGCGGGTGAAAAGGTGCGGGGGTGAAAATATCCGCCGTTGATGGCTGCCACCAGCCGGGGCCGCTGGGCCAGGCTCGGCAGAGGCGCGCCGCTTCGCCCCAGACCCCCCTGGGGCAGGAGGGGCCGGATCCGCACCTGGGGGTGGGCCAGATTGACCTGAACGGCCAACAGCGGAACCCCCAGCACCGGACCATCGATGAGCCTGACGGCGAAGCTGGGCGGCGGCGGGCTGACCCATAGCTTCTGGCCTTTGAAGATCGCGTTGCCCCTCAGGTTGTTCCAGCGTTTGAGCTGGGCCTGGCTCAGCTTGTGCCGCTTGGCGATGCCCCACAGCGTATCGCCCTGCTGCACCACGTAGACCTTGGAGGTCTGCGCCCAGGCCGAGCCAAAAAGCACGGCGAAAGCCACCAGCCACCCCAACCATCCTCGAGTGCTTCGTCCCATCTGCACCGTAAATTTAGGGTAGCGCAGGTGGGGCGCGCTGAAAGGGGATTACAACCTTCACCTGAGTTGCCGCAAGGTCTGCGCTCCCAACCTCGAGCGCAGCAGCAGGAACAGCTCTGCGGTTGCCAGGGCGTCGTAGAGGGCGTGGTGCTCGAGGTGGGGGGGCAGGCCGAAGTAGGCGCGGGCTTCGGCCAGGCCGGTAGGCAATGGGCGACTGTAGGGCTCGAGCCGCCGCTGGCGCTCTTGCAGTTTGGCGATGAGGCCTACGGTATCGAGCACGCGGGGCTTGGGCCAGGGGCGACGCAGGTGACCATAGGCCCTGCGCAGGAAGCCTAAATCCACCGGGGCGTGGTGCAGCAGCAGGACTCCCTGGCTCAGGCGAAGGTGAATGGCCTCGAGCACCTCCGCCAGAGAGGGAGCGGCCTCGAGTTCGGCGGGCACGATGTGGTGGGCTCGGATGCCCTCACGCGAGAGCGGCAGACCCGCTTGAGGCCGCACGAGGCTGTAGAAATGCTCCCCGTAGCAGATGACCCCCTGCCGGATGGGCACCATTCCCGCCGAGAGGATCTGGTCGGCGGGGGAGAGGCCGCTGGTCTCGAGGTCCAGCGCCCAGTAGGTCTGGGAGTCCCAGCGCATCGCTACCCCAGGAGGTCGGTCTGGAAGCGCTGACCGAGGGCCTCCTGCAGCTCGCGCAGCAGCACAAAAGCTTCCTTGAGATGGCGGCGCTCGAGCGCGGAGAGGGCCTCGAGGGGCACCTTGTTGCCAGGGGCCTCCCTGCGACGGAGCGCGCCAAGCTGCTCGCGTAGGCGCAGGCGCGTGAGGAAGTTGAAAGCCTCGGCCAGATTCTCGGCTCCCTCGGCGCTCAGCTTGCCTGCGCGGGCGGCGGCCTCGAGCCGCTCGAGCGTGCCTCGCGCCGGGCTCTGGGCTTCGAGGGCGTAAACCCTGGCCAGGCTCACGATGGGCGCGATACCTCCCTTCTTGAGATCGACCCCCCCTTCCTCCTCGCGGATGCGGCGGAAGAAACCCAGCGGTGGGCGGAACTGGAGCGCCGAGCGGGCCATCTGGGCCAGGAAGATGCGGCGCTGACCGCTGTGGGTGACGAGCTGCTCGAGGCTTTGCAGCGACAGATTCCCGCGCACCGGACGGAAGTCGAAGAAGATCTGGGCCTCGAGCAGCTCCTGGGGGCTGGGCTGCTGGATCCAGCGGTCAAAGAGCCGCTCCCACTCGGTCAGGGGCTTGTGCCAGCGGGTGGCCATGTAGCCACCGGGGCAGGGCGGGAAGCCCGCCTGCAACAGCCCCTGCACCACGAAATCGGCCAGGTGGGCGAAGTAGGGCCGGGCCTCGGGCAGGTCGTCCTGGTAGATCAGGGCGTTGTCTTGGTCGGTCAGCAGGGTTTGCTCCATGCGCCCTTCGCTGCCGAAGACGATCCAGGCGTAGGGAGTGGGGGGGGCTCCCAGTCTGTTCTCGGCCAGCTCGAGCAGCACCCGCACGAGCTGGTCGTTGAGGCTGCTCACGCTGCGCCCGATTGCGGGAGCCCCCAGCCCTCCGGCCATGAGCGACTCGACTACGCCGGTGAGCTCCTCGCGGTAGCCCCGCAAGTCGGCGGGGTTGCGGGTGCGCTCGAGACGGCGCAGCAGGTAGAGGGGGCTGCGGGTCTGCTGCCGCATGAGCACGGTGTCGGTGATCACCCCCACGATGCGCCCATCCTGGGTGACGGGAAGGTGGTGGATGCCCTGCGAGACCATGAAGGCCAGCGCCTCGAACAGCGGGGTTTCGGCGCTGAGGGTCTTGGCCGGGGCGCTCATCACCTCGGCCAGCGGGGTTTCGGGGCCGCGCCCTTCGGCCAGCACCCGGTTGCGCAGGTCGCGGTCGGTGAGGATGCCTGGGGGTTCGCCTTCGACCAGCAGCGAGCTGATGCGCTCCTGGCGCATGATCTGGGCTGCCTGGCCAATGCTGGCACTGCGGGCTACGAACACCGGAGGGCGGCTCACCAACTTCCCCACCGGCATGCTCAGGTCGAGGCTGAGGGTGCTGGGGACGTGGTTGAGGGCCCTCGAGGCCAGCCGCAGCCGTTCGGCTAGGCCCTGGCTGAAGAACTGGGCGAACTCGGGGTAGGCCAGCAGCCCACGAAAGACCTTTTGCTCCCAGCGGTAGACCAGCAGATCTTCCTCAGCTACCACGTCGAAGGACGGTGCGTCCTGCGCCAGCAGCGAGGGGTAGCCGAAGCACTCGCCCTCCTCCAGCAGCAGCACTTCCCGGCCCTCGCGCAGCAGGCGGGCCGCGCCCTTGCGGATGAGATAGAGGTGCTGGCTGGGTGGCCCCTCGTAAGCGAGAACCCTCGTACCCTTGGGGAAGAAGCTGACCTCGAGGCCCCGCTCTACCGCCGCGAAGGCTTTCGGGGGCAGGCGGTCGAAGGGAGGGGTTTGCCGGATGAACTCGAGGGGGGTCAAGGCGTTTTCCACTTATCGCTTCCCCGCTCAGCCGCTTTAGTCTCACCTGGCAGTCGTGCGATGAAGCCCGAGGCCAGCCAGGCCGCGAGGGCGAAGACCAGGAAGATGGCCTGCTGGGCTTGGGGACCCTGCAGCAGGAGTTGGAGGGCCAGCCCCAGGCCCAGCGCCGGGATAGACAGCAGCAGTGTGCGGGCCACCCGCTCCCAGCCCCGCCCCGCGGGCAGGGGCCAGAACCAGGAGAAGCTGACTCCCAGCAGGCTGCCCAGCGCCACGCTCAGGAGCAACTCGAGCATCTGGAGCGGGGTGGGGACGGGGAAGCCGAAGAGGGGGCTGCCCAGCAGGTAGAACACCCCCACTCCCAGGTAGATCCCCACCACCCGCCGCAACAGGTGGGGGAGGCCCAGGGTCGTGGTTTTGACCGGCTGCATGGCTTCAGGATAAGTGCTCTTTCCCTGGCTGGTCCCCCCTGAATCCAGGGGGGACCGGCTCGAGGACGCTTAATCGTGGGCCGATGCCGCCCCGGCACCGCGGGGGATGCGCAGGTCTTCGACCATGTGCTGTACGGTCTCCGGTGGGGCTGCGGTAGCGCGGGAAACTACCCAAGCGACGATGAAGTTGAGCACCATTCCCACCGTGCCGATGCCCTCAGCGCTGATGCCAAACCAGTTAGGCAGCGCAGGTGCCGCTTGACCGAAGAGCACGTCGGATTTCATCAGCAGGATCATGACGGTGGTGAAGATCAGGCCCACCAGCATCCCGGCGATAGCACCCTGGCTGTTCATGCGTTTGTCGAAAATACCCAGCACGATGATGGGGAAGAAGGAACTCGCCGCCAGGCCGAAGGCGAAGGCTACCACCTGGGCCACGAAGCCCGGTGGATTCACCCCGAAGTAGGCACCGCCACTGCGACGCCGATCATGATCCGCCCCACCAACAGCCGCTGGGCTTCCGAGGCGCTGGGGTTGATGAGCCGGTAGTAGATGTCGTGGGCTACTGAGCTGCTCACTACCAGCAGCAAGCCCGAGGCCGTAGACATCGCTGCAGCCAGGCCGCCCGCCGCCACCAGCGCGATGATCCAGGGGGTCAGCCCCGCCACCTCGGGGGTGGAGAGCACGATGATATCGTTGTCGAAATAAACCTCATTCTTGCTGCTCAGGTTGGGGCTGCTGAAGTCGGGACGCCCGCTCTTGAGGTTGAAGGCCCGGCCTGGGGCGAAGGTGATCTTGCCGTCGCCGTCCTTGTCGGTGAACTGCAAGAGCCGGGTCTTTTCCCACTTGGCCACCCAGGGGATGGCCCGAACTTCCTCGAGGCTCTTGCCGTTGAGGGTCTGGATCAGGTTGTAGCGAGCGAAGGAGGCCAGCGCCGGGGCAGTGGTGTAGAGCAGGGCGATGAACAGCAGCGCCCAGCCCGCCGATGCTCGGGCGTCTTTCACATTGGGAACGGTATAGAAGCGCACAATGATGTGCGGCAGCCCGGCGGTGCCCACCATCAGTGCCATGGTAATGCAGAAGACGTCGATCATGGGCTTGGTGCCGGTGGTGTAGGCGGCGAAACCCAGCTCCTGGTGGATCTGGTTGAGCTTGGGCATCAGCTCGCTGAAGGTAAAGCCCAACTGTGGGATGGGATTGCCGGTGAGCACGCTCGAGATGGCGAAGGCTGGGATGGCATAGGCAATGATCAACACCGTGTACTGGGCCACTTGGGTATAGGTCACGCCCTTCATGCCGCCGATGATGGCGAAGAAGCCCACCACTGCCACCCCGATGATTACGCCGGTGGCGATGTCCACCCCCACAAAGCGGCTGAACACGATGCCCACCCCGCGCACCTGGCCGGCCACGTACACGAAGGAGACGAAGATGGCTGCCAAGGCAGCGATGAGCCGAGCGGTCTGGGAGTAGTAGCGGTCGCCTACGAAGTCGGGGACGGTGTACTTGCCGAACTTGCGCAGGTAAGGCGCTAGCAACAGCGCCAGCAGCACGTAGCCACCGGTCCAGCCCATCAGGTACACCGCGCCGTCGTAGCCCAGCGTGGAGATCAAGCCAGCCATCGAGATGAAGCTGGCCGCCGACATCCAGTCGGCTGCGGTGGCCGCTCCGTTGGCGATGGGGTGCACGCCCCGCCCGGCGACGTAAAAGCCCTGTGTATCGCGCACCCGTGCCCAGTAGCCGATGTAGATATACACGGCAAAGGTGATGCCGACAATGATATAGGTCCAGATTTCAACCGACATGCCTTCACCCCTTATTCGTGGACGTCAAACTGCTCGTCCAGTCGCTGCATCCGCGCGGCGTAAACGAAGATCAGGACCACGAAGACGTAGATCGAGCCCTGCTGGGCGAACCAGAAGCCCAGCGGCAGGCCGCCGAGCCGGATGCCGTTGAGGGCCGGTGCCAGCAGGATGCCAAAGACGTACGAGACCAACGCCCAGATCGCCAGCAAGCTGACGATGAGCTTGAGGTTGGCCGTCCAGTAAGCCGTTGCCTTGCTTTTATCCATCACAACAAACCCTCCCAAAGACCATCAGATGATGGGTGGACGACGTCGAGTTCTTGGTCTTGGGGCGAACTTTAGCACCCGTTTTCCCCATAGGCAAGTTTTCCGCCCTTTTCAGCCATATGCGAAAATCGGGAAATTCCCGTGTAGACAGATTCACGGCAACACTTGGCCGGCCAGGGAAACCTGGCCGAGAAGAAGTGTTTTTGGGCTATTCCTCGAGAGTCGAAAGATCTCCCGGATCGCGCCCGAGTTCCCTGGCTTTGAGCAAGCGCCGCAGGATCTTGCCGCTCTTGGTGCGGGGGAGCCGGGGAGTAAAGACCACTTCAACAGGCACCTCGAGCGGCCCTAGCTGGCGGCGCAAGTGGGTGGCGAGCTTTTGGGCCATCACCGTCTGCACTTCCGGTCCCATGTCCGGGGTGCGGGGCACTACGTAGAGCTTGATGATCTCTCCGTGCTCGGGGTCGGGCAGCCCGATGGCCGCGGCCTCCACCACCGCCGGGTGTGAGAGCATGGCTCCCTCGAGCTCGGCGGTGCCGATGCGCTGTTCCCCGGCTTTGATCACGTCGTCACCCCGGCCCAGTAGGGTGATGTAGCCTTCCTCGTCGCTCATCGCGATGTCGCCGGTGAAGTACAGCCCCTCCTGGATGGCCTTCTCGTAGCCGGCAGGGTTGTTCCAGAGCGTGCGCATGAACTGGGGAAAGCAGGGTTGCAAGGCCAGGCGGCCTTTGCGTCCGGTGGGTACGGGTTGGCCCTCGGTGTCGAGGATGAGCGCCTTCACGCCGGGCAGGGGGAAGCCCACCTTGCCGGGCTTGGTCGGCAGGCACAGCGGGGTGGCCAGGCAGGGGGCTGCGGTCTCGGTCTGCCACCAGTTGTCGATGGTCCAGGCCAGGTGTTCGGTAGCCCAGTGCCAGACCTCGGGAGCCAGGTATTCGCCCACGCTCCCCACCAGGCGCAGGTTTCTCAGATCGGCGCGACTACGCCACTCGGGGCCGTGGCGGCGGAAGGTGCGCAGCCAGGTGGGGCTGGTGAGCAGCACGTTCACCGCCTGATGTTCGAGGGTCTCGTAAAAGCTGCCGGGGTCGGGGTAGTCGGGACGCTCCTCGCGCAGCACGGTGGTCAGCCCCTCCAGCAGCGGGGCGTAGAGCCCGTAGGCGTGCCCCACGATCCACGACAGGTCGGCGGTGGTCCAGAAGGTTTCGCCGTCCTTGAGGTCGAAGAGCGTGCGCAGGTGGTAGGTGGTGCCCACCATGAAGCCCGCGTGGGTGTGGACCACGCCTTTGGGCTTGCCGGTGGAGCCGGAGGTATAGAGGATGAACAAGGGGTGATCCGCGGGCAGTGGCTCGGCGGGGGTGTCGGGCCGCTGGCGCTCGAGCAGCTCCCAGAACTCCAGCGCATGCCTTTCTCCACCCCGCCCGTGCCAGAGCACCGGGAGATCCAGCCCCTCGGTGGCAGCCTGAACCAGCGGCACCAGCGAGAGGGCCCGCCCGGACTGGTACATGCGGTCGGAAGCCACCAGCAGCCGGGCCTGGGTGTCCACCAGGCGCTCGCGCAGCGCGCCGCTGCCCAGCCCTGCCGCAATGGCGGTGTGGATGGCGCCGATGCGGGCGCAGGCCAGCAGGGTCAGGGCGGCCTCGAGGCCGGTGGGCATGTACACCGCCACCCGGTCGCCCACCCCCACCCCTAGCCCTTTGAGGACCCCAGCCAGCCGGGCGACGCGGTCGAGCAGTTCGCGGTAAGTCAGCTTGTGCACCTGGCCGTCGCCGCCGTAGGCGACCAGAGCTAGTTGGTTGCGCCGGCTGCTCCCGGCGTGGCGGTCGAGGGCATTGTAGGCTGCGTTGATCTTGCCCTGTTCGAACCACCCCCCCGCCCCTTGCACCCGCTCGAAGGGGTGAAACCACTCGAAGCGCTCGGCCCAGGCCCTCCAGAAGCCCTCGAGGTCCTCCTGGCTGCGGCGGTATTCCCCCGCATAGTCCTGGAGGTTGGCCGCTCGGCGCAGGGTTTCGGGGGGATTCAGCCGGCCCTGGGCGCGGGGGGTTTGCGGCTCGAGGGCCGGAGCCGGATTCGCCGCCGCCTCGGGGACCTGGGCCTCGCTCGGCGGAAAGCCCGAGGCGGTGTGGGCCACCTCCCGTACCGCCTGCACCAGCCGGGTGAAGGCATAGGGGAAGCGGCGGCTGGGCACTACCACCCCGAAAGCCCCCACCACCCTCCCGTCCTGGCCGAAGATGGGCGCGGCCACCGCCGAGATGCCCTGGGCAAACTCTTCGATTTCGACGGCGAACCCCATCTGCCTCACGCGATGGAGCTCGTCTTGCAAAGCCATCGGCTCGGTGAGGGTGTTGGGGGTGTAAGCCCGCAACTGGCTGGGCGGCTCGCCCTCGAGAAAGGCCAGCACCGCCTTACCCAGGGCCAGCGCGTGCAGCGCCTCGGTGCTCTCACCCTCGAGCCCCGGCGGCTTGGGTTGGCCCTGCCGTCCCCGGCTCAGCAAGCGCAGCCTGCCCTCGCGGGTCAGCAGGCCCAGGTAGGTGCGCTCGCGGGTGCGCAGGTAGAGCTCCTCGAGCGCGTCGTAGAGCCGCTCCAAGCTGCTGATGTCCGCTGAGCCTTTGGCGGGGATAGGGGAGAGGGCGCTGGGAGTGGCGCGATAGGTAGTCCCAATGCGCTCGGCGAAGCCCTCGGCCACCAGGCTGGCCAGCAGGGCGTAGGCCGTGGAGAGGCTCTTGCCCAGCAGCCGGGCCACTTGGGCGGCCTCGAGGCCCTCGGGATGGGCGAGGAGATGAGCCAGCACCCGCAAGGCAGCCTGAACGGTGGTGAGCTTACGGCTTTGAGCCATGGTCTGGACCTTCCTTGGTGCTTTGCTTCGACTGGCGCCTATGATTGGGGCATGGCTCCAGCTCTGTCAAGAAAACCCTTACATTCGCAAATGACGAAAATCCGGCCTTTTGCGCATGATGCTAAAGCCAGGGGTTCTTGACCAGGATGCTGTCCCGGGCATACCCTGACCCCAACGCTTCAAGGCATTCGTTTGGAGGATCGCGCCATGACCGAAAAACTCGAAGCCGTGCTCAAGGAAGACCGGGTGTTCGAACCCTCCGCGGAGTTCAGGCAGGCAGCCAGGCTCAGCGACCCTGCCCAGTATGAGGCGATGTACCGCGAGAGCCTCGACGATCCCGAAGCCTTCTGGGGCAAGGTGGCCTCCGAGTTGCACTGGTTCAAGCCCTGGGAGCGGGTGCTGGAGTGGCAGGCTCCCAATGCCCGCTGGTTCGTGGGGGCCCAGACCAACATCGCCTACAACGCCCTCGACCGCCACCTCACCTCGCGTCGCACCAAGGCCGCCATCGTCTTCGAGGGCGAGCCCGGCGACAACCAGGTGCTCACCTACCATGACCTACACCGCGAGGTCTGCAAGTTCGCCAACGTGCTCAAGGGGCTTGGGGTGAAGAAGGGCGATCGGGTGACGATCTACTTGCCCATGATCCCCGAAGCGGCCATCGCCATGCTGGCCTGCGCCCGCATCGGCGCCATCCATTCGGTGGTCTTCGGCGGCTTCAGCGCCTCGGCCCTGGCCGACCGCATCAAGGATGCCCAGGCCAGCGTGCTCGTCACCGCCGACGGCGGCTGGCGCCGCGGCAGTGTGGTGCCCCTGAAGAACAACGCCGATGAGGCCCTGGCCGATACTCCTAGCATCAAGAGCGTGGTGGTGGTGCGTCGCACGGGCGAGGACATCTCCATGCAGCCGGGTCGCGACCACTGGTACCACGAGCTGATGCAAAACGCCTCCGATCAATGCCCGGCTGAGCCCATGGACTCTGAAGACCCCCTGTTTATCCTCTATACTTCTGGCTCCACCGGTAAGCCCAAGGGGGTATTGCACACCATCGGCGGCTACCAGGTTTACACCTACCTCACCGCCAAGTACATCTTCGACCTGAAAGAGCAGGACACCTATTTCTGCACCGCCGACGTGGGCTGGATCACCGGCCATTCCTACGTGGTCTACGGCATCCTGCTCAACGGGGCCACCACCGTGATGTACGAAGGGGCTCCCAACTGGCCCGATCCAGGCCGCATCTGGCAGCTCATCGACAAGCACGGCGTGAGCGTTCTCTACACCGCCCCCACCGCCATCCGGGCCTTCATGAAGGCTGGGGAGCAGTGGCCCCTGAAGTACCGTCTGAGCAGCCTGCGCCTGCTGGGTACGGTGGGCGAGCCCATCAACCCCGAAGCCTGGGTTTGGTACTACAACGTCATCGGCAAGGGTCGCTGCCCCATCGTGGATACCTGGTGGCAGACCGAGACCGGCGGCATCATGATCACCACCCTGCCAGGGGTCCACGCCATGAAGCCCGGTCACGCCGGGAAGCCTTTCTTCGGGGTCGATCCCGCCATCGTGGACGCCTCGGGCCAGCCCATCTCCAACCCCGACGAGGGGGGCCACCTGATCATCCGCCGTCCCTGGCCCGCGATGCTGCGTACGGTGTGGGGTGACCCTCAGCGCTATGTCAACCAGTACTGGAGCCAGTATCCCGGCAACTACTTCACCGGCGACGGAGCCCGGCGCGACGCCGAGGGCTACTACCTGATCATGGGCCGGGTGGACGACGTGCTCAACGTCTCCGGCCACCGCCTGGGCACCATGGAGGTCGAGAGCGCGCTGGTATCCCATCCCGCTGTAGCCGAGAGTGCCGTGGTGGGCAAACCCGACCCCATCAAGGGCGAAGGCATCGTGGCCTTCGTGACCCTCAAGGCCGGGCACAGCGGCTCTGAGGCCCTGAAGAACGAGCTCAAGGCCCACGTGGTCAAGGTCATCGGCGCGATCGCCCGCCCCGACGAGATCCGCTTTACCGATGCGCTGCCCAAGACCCGAAGTGGTAAGATCATGCGCCGATTGCTGCGACAGATCGCCGCGGGCGAAACCGACATCAAGGGCGACACCAGCACCCTGGAAGACCGCACCGTGGTCGAAAAGCTGAAGGCGGGAGAGTAGCAGCTTCGGAGTTATAGGGGTAAGGTGTCTTGCGTGCAGCGTAGGATGAGGTAACCGCGCTCACTTCCGCCCGGCGCTATTGATAGCGTATTATCAGGTGTTATGGGCGCACTGGCGGTGCAGACCTACGACCTCGGCGTGCGCTTTGGCGATTTCCGGGCGCTTTACGGCATCAACCTCGAGATCCCTCAGGGCTCCTTCGTGGCCATCGTCGGTCCCAATGGGGCGGGCAAGAGCACCCTGCTCAAGGTTCTGTTGGGCCTGGACCCCGGCAACCTGCGTGACGGGGAGGCCCGTCTCACGGGCCGGGCCGAGGTCTTCGGGCAGGTCCCCAAGGCCCTCCCAGCGGGCTGGGTGGGGTACGTGCCGCAGGTCAAGAGCTTCGACCGTAGCTTCCCGGCGCTGGCCCTCGAGGTGGTGGTCTGCGGCCTGCGTCGGGCCTGGCCCTTTCGCATTGCTCCTAAGGAACGCGAGGTGGCGCTGGCGGCTTTGGCGCAGGTCGGGGCAGCCCACCTGGCCGAGCGCCGCCTAGGGCGGCTTTCGGGGGGGGAGTTGCAGCGGGTGTACCTGGCCCGCAGCCTGGTGCGTCAGCCCAAATTGCTCATGCTCGACGAGCCCGCGACCGGCGTGGACGCGGTGGGCGAAGCCGATCTGTACCGGCACCTCGAGGCCTATCAGCGGCAATCCGGAGCTACCATCCTCATGATCACCCACGACTGGGAGGCGGCCAGCCACCATGCCTCGCACGTGCTGCTGCTCAACCGCACCGTCATCGCCTTCGACTCACCCAGCCTCGCCCTGCGCCACGAATGCCTGAGCCGGGCCTTCGGGCACGTGGGACACGCCCATGACGCCCCGGTGATCTGCTAGGAGGGAAGACCATGCTCGAGGCTTTGCAACTGCCCTTCATGCAGCGCGCCCTGATGGCTGGGGTGCTGGTCGGGGCTATCGCCAGCTACCTCGGGGTTTTCATCGTGCAGCGGAGGCTTTCTTTTCTGGGCGACGGGCTGGCCCATGCGGCTTTCGCGGGCGTGGCGCTGGGGTTGTTGCTGGGCATCCAGCCCCTTTACGTCGCGGTGCCCTTCGCCGTGGCGGTGGCCCTGGCCATCACCTGGGTGCGCGAGCGCACTAGCTTGGGGGAAGATACCACCATCGGGGTCTTCTTCGCCTTTTCGGTGGCCCTGGGGGTGTTGTTCATGTCCATGCGTCAGGGCTATACCGCCGACGCGCTGTCGTACATCTTCGGCTCGATCCTCACCGTTGCCTGGCCTGACCTGTTGGCCGTGGTGATCCTGGGTGTTCTGACGCTCCTGCTCCTGCCGCTGTGGGGCCGCTGGGCCTACGCTACCTTCGAGCGCGAGCTGGCCCTGGCCGACCGGTTGCCGGTACTGCGCCAGGACTACCTGATGGCGGCGCTGATCGCGGTGGTCACGGTGATGTCGGTCAAGGTGGTGGGCATCGTGCTGATCGCGGCTTTTTTGGTGATCCCGGCGGCTACCTCGAGGATGCTGAGCCCCACCTTTGCCCGCATGACCCTGTGGGCGGTGCTCATCGGCGTTGCGACCTCGCTGCTGGGACTCCTCCTCTCTTACCACCTCGACACTCCCAGTGGCGCGACCATCGTGCTCATGCAGGTCGGGCTGTTCCTGCTGGCCTCGCTGTTGCGCCAAAAGTAAATGCCCCCATTGTCGGGTTAGTTATACGGGTTTAGACTCGCGGTATGTGGGTTTCCACCAAAGCACAGTATGGCCTGCGGGCGCTCGTGGAGATCGGGCTCAGGGCCCCGGCGGCGGTGCCGTTGAAGGAGGTGGCCGATGCCCAGGGCATCAGCCAGCACTACCTCGAGCAGATCGCCGCGCAGCTTCGTCGCAGCAACTTCATCCGCAGCGTGCGCGGAGCCAGGGGGGGTTACAGGCTGGCCCGCCCTATGGACAAGATCACCGCCCTCGAGGTCGTCGAGGCCCTGGAGGGCAGCCTCGTGCCGGTGAGCTGCTTGGATGACCCCGAGTCCTGCTGGCAGACCGGCTCCTGCTCGACCGAGGCCCTGTGGAAGAGGGTGGACTTGGCCATGCGAGGGGTGTTGGGCGGCACCAGCCTCAAGGATCTGGTGGAGGAACGCAAGCTCATCGAGGCCCGCAAGCTGGTGCAGCTCGAGCCTGCCGGCTACATCCCGCCCCAGAACCCAGTGGTCTGATGATCTACCTCGACTACGCCGCCACCACCCCGCTCGACGGCGAAGTGAAGGCCGCGATGGAGCGGGCTTTTGCCGCCTGGGGCAACCCCAGCTCGGTGCATGCCGCCGGGCGCGAGGCTAAAGCGTTGCTCGAGGAGTCCCACGAGCGCGTGGCCCGCGCCATCGGCGCCCGACCCCGCGAGATCATCTTCACCTCCGGCGGCACCGAGTCGGACGCGCTGGCCATCTACGGCGTCGCCCTGGCGAAGGGCAGGGGCCACCTCGTCACCAGCCAGATCGAGCATTCGGCGGTGCTCACCGCGATGAAGGGCCTCGAGCGCCTGGGTTACGCGGTCACCTACCTGGCCCCCGAACCCCGCACCGGGATGATCTACCCCGAGCAGGTGGCCGAGGCTTTGCGCCCTGAGACCATCCTGGTCAGCATCATGAGCGTCAACAACGAACTCGGCACCGTCTACCCGGTGCGTGAGATCGCCGGGGTCTGCCGGGCTAGGGGCGTGCTCTTCCACACCGACGCGGTGCAGGCTGCCGGGACCATCCCCCTCGACGTGCGGGAACTCGCTGCAGACCTGCTCTCGCTGGCCGCCCACAAGTTCTACGGTCCCAAGGGTGCTGGCGCGCTGTACGTGCGCAAGGGGCTCGAGCTCTTTCCCATAGCACCCGGCAAGCAGGAGCAGGGTTTGCGGGGCGGCACCGAGAACCTGCCCGCCATCTACGGCCTGGGGTTGGCCCTCGAGCGCGCCGTAGCCCAGCTGCCCCAAGAGACCTCCCGGCTGCTCACCCTGCGGGAGCGGCTCGAGGGCGCGCTACTGGCCCTCCCCGGCGTCGAACTCAACGGGCACCCCACCCTGCGCAGCCCCAAGCACGTCAACGTCACGGCTTTGGGAGCCGATGGGGAGGGGTTGCTCCTGAACCTCGACCTCATGGGTGTGGCGGTTTCCTCGGGCTCGGCCTGCGCTGCGGGGAGCCTCGAGCCCTCCCACGTCCTCACCGCCATTGGCCGCAGCAAGCCGCAGGCCAAGGCCTCGGTGCGCTTCAGCCTGGGACGCTACACCACCGAGGCCGAGATCGAGCAAGCAGCGGCGGCGTTCGCCCAGGCGCTAGAGCGCTCGAGGGTCGCCATATCGTAGCTGCTACGGTCACCCTACTTGGTATCGGCCTCGTCTTCCTCGGGCGGCGGGGGCGCGTTGGGTTCGCGGGGCAGAATCACCACGTGCCGCTCCTCACCCTCGCCGTAGGATGTGGTCGTCACCTTGGGGTGCTGCTTGAACATCAGGTGGATGATCCGGCGCTCGCTGGCCCGCATGGGGGGCAATTCCACCGGCTGGCCGCTTACCTCGACCTGAAGCACCGCGTCTTGGGCCATGCGCTTGATGCGTTCCTCCTGCCGCTTGCGGTAGCCGGCGGCGTCCAGGATTACCCTATAAGCTCCGCCGAACTGCTTGGCCATGTAAGCGTTGGCGATGAATTCCACCGACTTCAGCGTGCGACCCTCTTTCCCGATGAAGCGTCCCAAGTCCCCGCCCAGCACTTCTACCCGCAGCAATTCACCTTCCTGGCGCACATCCAAGGAGTAGGCCGGGTCGAGCCTGAGCAGCAGCCCTACCATGAAGTTCTCCAGCGCACGCTTAGGGTCACTTTCGCCTGCGGGATTGGGGGTCACTACCCCGACCGCCTCCTCCTCTTTGAGTACGGTGGCAGGTGGCGCCTCACTTTCCCCGATGCCCAGGTCGGACAGCAGGTCATCCAGACCCCTCTTCTTCTCGTTCATGAGGAATAGAATATAACGTTCGAGGCCTGAGGCCCAAAGGAACCGATGCTCGGTCAAAGAAGCACCCCTTGCCCCCTTCCAACCTTTCTGCTACACTGCAATTTGCCTGCTTGGGCGCGTCCCGGCTTCGACGGGGATTCGCGAAAGCAAGGCTGCGTGTCGAGGTGGCCGGTGGCCTCGTAAAACCCGGCGAAACAAAAACTGCCAAGCCTAACAAGCTTGCCCTCGCTGCGTAAGCCAGCGACGTTCGCCAGAAACCCAGCCGATGGTTCGCTGGAGTGAACGACCTGAAGTCGGCTAGCCGAAGCAAGGCATCGTAGCGTAGGCGAAACCTTACGAAGCTTGGCTCGAGACCCCTGTCGGTGGGGAAAGCTCGAGCGACACCCAAACACCGACTACACACGTAGAGGCCTGTCGTAGGGATCTTCGGACGAGGGTTCGACTCCCTCCGCGTCCACCAGAGAAATACCCCTGAGTACCGGCATCGTCGGGGGCCGAGCGGCCCTTCACTGCCTGAAAAGGCGGGGTTGTAAGTACAGCGCCTATGCGACGGTGTATTAAGCGTCGGGGAGAAAAAGGGCGGTCGCCGACAGCAAAGGCGCGACCCCATGGCGCCTTGTAATGCGATTGCATTCGCAGTTTTTCCCTCTCCGGACACCCATAATGGAACCGTGCTGTGGCTGCGTTGTGCGGTGATCGCCCTGCTGTTGCTGGCCTTTCTGGGGCCCAGCTTGCCCTTGCAGACGGTGCGCACGGTGGTGCTGCTCGACCAGAGCCCCTCGGCCCGCGAAGGGGTCGCGCGGGTGGTCGGCACCCTCCCACAGCTGCCCATCGGTGCACGGAGCAGGCTCCGTCCCGAAGGGAATCGTCATGTGCGCTATCTGGCCTTTGCCGAGCGGGTCCAAGAGGTCGCCTCGGCCACCGCGCGCCGAGAGGATTTGGGTGAGGGCACCGACATCAACGCGGCCCTGCTGGAAGCCCAGCGGCTCGAGCCCGACCGCATCGTGCTGCTCTCCGACGGCCTGTCCCAAGGCGAGGTATTGCCCGTCCCGACCCCGATATACGCCTTCTGGATTGCGCCCAGCCCCAGGATTTCGCTGAGCCTGCTGCCTCCAACCTACCCCGTGCACGGGGAGACCGTAGAGGTGCGGGTGTTGCTGGAGTCTACCGCCGACACCACCGCCCACTTGCTGATCGAGGGCCCGGCAGGGCGGCAGGAGCGGCAGGTCCAGGTGAAGGCCGGGCGGCAGAGCTTCGGCTACCGCTTCGCCCTCGAGCGCCCCGCCACCGTGCGGGCCCGCGTCGAGAGCAGCTTGGGCCAAGATAGTGCCCAGGTCCAGGTCAGCCCTGCCGACAAGCTACGGGTGTGGGTGTTGGGAGACGAGGCCCTGGCGCGTTACCTCGAGGTCCAAGGCTTCGCGGTCGAGCGCCGCAGTCGGGTTGAGCTGCCCATCCAGGCCGACGTGGTGGCCCTCGGGGTGAGCGCCCGCGACCTCAGCGAGGCCGAGATCGACGCGCTGCAAGACTTCTTGAACCAAGGTGGGAGCCTGCTGTGGACGGCTACCCCCAGGGGGCTATTTTTCGGGGGCTGGGAGCGCAGCTCGCTCTCCGAGGCCATCCCGCTGGAGCCCCTGGAGCACGACGGCGGGGTGGGGCTGGTGCTGGTGCTCGACGTCTCGGGGAGCATGCTCCAAGACGACAAGCTGGAGCTGGCGGTGACGGGGGCGCTCGAGCTGATCCGCTCGGCCCGGGAGCAGGATTACGTGGGGGTGGTGGCCTTCTCCAGTAATTACCGCTGGGTTTTCCGACCCCGCCGCATGACCCCGCAGGGGCGTAAGGCGGCCGAGAGCCTGCTGCTGGCGGCCAGGGCCGGCGGGGGCACCCTGATCGGGGGAGCCTACACCGAGGCAGTCAGGGCCTTAGAGCCGCTCCCGGTCGAGGACAAGCGCATCCTGGTCATGACCGACGGACAGGTGGCCGATCCCATCCAGCCCGTGCTGAACGCCGCTGCGCAGGGCCAGCAGCGCAAGATCTTCACCAGCAGCGTGGCGCTGGGTGCCGACGCCGACCAAGGCTTCCTACGCGAGCTTGCCCAGCAGGGGGGCGGGAGCTTCTGGTACGTGCCCAGCCCCGGCGACCTGCCCCGCTTCTTCCTCGAGGAAGCCCAGCGGCAGTTCCGGCGTGAGGCGCTGGAGGGTAGCTTCGCCCTGGTTACCCGGCCCCATCCCCTGACCCGCGACCTCCAGCCTCCGCCCCTCTCGGTGGTCCTACCGGCCAAGGCCCGTCCCTGGGCCAGCGGCTTGCTCTATGCCCAGGAGGGCGCGGTGTTGGCGGTGGGAGAGAGTGGGCGCGGGCGGGTGGCGGCGCTGGCTACCGACCTCTCGCGCTCTTGGAAGGACTGGAGGGGAGCGAGCGGCTTTCTGGGTAGCTTGCTGCGCTGGCTCTCCCAGACCCCGGCCCGCCCCCGCGTGCAGGCGACGCGAGGCGAGGAGGGGGTGCGGGTGCTGCTCGAGGGCCAGTTCGAGCGCCCGGCCTTGCGCTACGCCGGAAAGACTCAGGACTTCCTGCCGATAGGCCCCCTGCGTTACGAGGCTCGCCTGCCCTACGGGGCCCGGGGCGAGGCGGCGGTGCTCGAGGCGGGGGTGCCGCGCCTGAGCCTCACCTTGCCCGCCCTGCCGGAGTGGCGGCTCGAGGACGGCAGGGCCAAGCTGCGCGCCCTGGCCGAGGCCAGTGGGGGCCGCCTGCTGAGCGATCTCGCCGAGCTTAGCGCTCTGCCCCAGCGCAAAGCCCTTGAGCTGCGCTCCTTGCTGGTGGCTTTGGCCCTGGTGCTGTTCGTGCTCGAGCGCTACCTGGAGTGGCGGCGGGTGGGGGTGGCGGGGAGCTAAGCATCGTTTACGCCTGATACCAGATTCGGTTAGTTCGTCACCATTCGGTGACGCCGCCCCGCCTTGGCGGGGCGGTCGACCGAAGGGATACGCTTGCTTCGCCGACCGTCAGGGAGGGGTGTGCTCTGGGATTCAAAAAGATAGCCTCTGGGTTTTGGTTTTGAAGAGTATCTTTTTGAATCCGGTATGACGCCTTTTGTAGGGGCAGGCTCCCGTGCCCGCCCTCCTTCATTTCCTCTCCAGTGCTGACGTCCCTTTGCCTTGCTATCCTGTAGAGGATGCGCTGGAAAGCCCTGTTCTTGTTGGCACTCACGGCTTGTAGTTGGGGTGAACGCGTTCCTTCCGAGATTAAGTTGGGCTATTCCGGCGATGGGAGCTTCTGGCTGGGGGTTCCCCACAATGCCGCGTGGGAACTCTTACCCGTCGAGCCCTCGAGCTGGCTCGAGCTGACCCCCAACAAGGGCCTGGGGCCTGCGCAGATCCGGCTGCGGGCTCGAGGCGACCGCCTGCCCGAGGCATCCCTGGCCGAAACCACCTACCGGCTGAGCGGCGACCTGAAGGCAACCATTCGCTTCTTTCAGCCGCAGGTGCGACTGACAGGACGCCTGGTCGAAGCTCCGGCGTTGGGGGAAAGCCGGTTACCGGGGGTGGGGCTGCGTCCCCGCTCCCTTCCGGCTCCGACGGGAGAGATCCTGGTCAAGCTCAGGTCCGGCCAGCGCCCGCTGCTCGACGGCCAGCGGCTGCTCAATTTCGATCCCCGCGCCCGCATGGGCAAGCTGCGCTCGAGCGACCCCGGCCTGCTCGAGCGCCTGCGCGCCAGCCCCGGCGTGGAGTGGGCTGAGCCCAACGGCTGGGTGCAGGCCCAGGGTGAGCCCACCGACGAACTGTACCCTCAGCAGTGGTATCTGCGCTCGACGGGGACCCGCTTTGCCTACCTGGGCAGCTTTGCTCGGCCCGTGACGGTAGCCGTGGTGGATACCGGTGTGCGCTACGACCACCCCGACCTGGCTGGACGGCTGGTATTGCCGGGCGAGGGAGCTTACGACTTCGTAGACGGCGACCCCGACCCCACCGACCCTGGCGACACCCTGAATCCCACTGCGGGCAGCCACGGCACCCACGTCAGCGGCATCGTGACGGCCCGCAGCGGGGCCAACACCCTACCCCCGCAGTGCTACGAGGACAGTCAGCCAGTTTGCTCGCAGAGCGGTACGGTGGGCGCGGCCTGGGCAGCGCCGGTACGGGTGCTGCCGATCCGGGTGCTGGACGCGGGGGGCAACGGAACCTTTGAGGCGGTGGCAACGGCGATCCGTTATGCGGCGGGCCTGACCGTACGGTGGCAGGGCCAAACCTTGCAGCTCCCCCAGCCGGCCAGCGTGATCAACCTCTCGCTGGGCAGCCTTCAGTACTCGCAAGCTTTGTGCGACGCGGTGAGCGAGGCCCTCCAGCAGGGCGTGTTGGTGGTGGCGGCGGCGGGCAACTACCAGGACGTGAATCCCGGCGCGCCCTTCTACCCCGCTTCCTGCCCCGGAGCGCTGGGGGTTGGGGCCACCGACCTGAACTACCGCCCTACCTTCTACAGCCAGCAGAACAAGGCGGTTACACTCAGCGCTCCTGGCGGCGACACCCGTGGCGGCGCGGCTGGGGGGATCCTCTCCACCACCTGGGATTTCACCTTCAAAGACGCTAACCAGAAGGTGGTAGGTCGCCCCAACTACGCCTTTTACATGGGCACTTCGCAGGCCGCCCCGCAGGCCAGCGCCGCGCTGGCACTGCTGCTGTCGAGCGATCCCACCCTAACCCCTACGGCAGCCTGGGAACGCCTCAAAACCCGCCTGACCGACCTGGGGACCCCTGGCCGCGACGACGCCTACGGCTACGGTTTCCTCAGTTTGCCCACCGCGCTGGGCCTGAACCTACCGCCCGGCCCCCTGGCGGCCACGCTGCAAGGGCCCAGCCCACACCCCCTGCTCGCCGACGCCGATGGCCGCTTCTCGAGCTACGTCCTGGCCGGGGCCTACACCCTCAGGGTCTGCCGGGATGACTCGGCAAACGGGCTGTGCGACGGGGGTGAAGCCAGCAGGGACTACGCCTTGCAGGTACCCCCGCAGCTCAGCTTTGAAGCGGGCAACCTGCTAGGCCCTTGAGCAGTGCCCCGTTCTCTTGGCGGCGAGGGCTCGAGCCCGTACAATACCCATTGCTCTACGCCGGGGTGGCGGAATGGTAGACGCTACGGACTTAAAATCCGTTGCCCGCAAGGGCGTGTGGGTTCGAGTCCCATCCCCGGCACCAGCTTCATCCAGGCTCGGGCACCGGGCACTCGAGCTTGCCAGCGATGTCCTCCACGGCGGCGGCCAGCGAGGCCCCCATGCCCCAGGCCATATATCGCCCCTCGAGGTAGCCATAGATGATGTAGATATCGCGGGCGTCGTGGATGCTGCCGACCTCGAGCCTGACGTAAAACAGATAGCCGCGCTCCCTCCAGGGGGCGAGGCGAGAGTGAAAGATCAGGCGGTCGGCGGGGGTGATCAACGGTAATCGAACTCCTCCATCCGCAAGCTATCATTGCCGCTCGTTTTCATGTGGCGTATTTGCACTCTGATACCGGATTCAAAAAGATAATCACCCAAACCAAAGACCTTCAGAGGCTATCTCTTTGAATCCCAGAGCACACCCCTCCCTGACGGTCGGCCGCCCCGCCAGGGCGGGGCGGCGTCACCGAACGGTGACGAACTAACCGAATCTGGTATAACACCAGACGCAAGGCGCCATGGGATCGCGCCTTTGGGTGTTTTGCATTTTGCCCTTAGCTATCGGTGAATTCCGTAGGGGATTGCCCTCCTTGCCTCAGCCTAAGTAGAGCGTGAGCACCAGCAGGTACATCCCGATGCTGCCCAGCAGCACCCACAGGTGCCACAGGCCGTGGAAGCCCACCAGCCGGGGCCAGGGGTTGGGCCATTTGGTGGCGTAGGTGATGGCTCCCAGGCTATAGGCCAAGCCGCCCAGGATGAGCCAGGCCAGCGCCCAGGGGCCCAGAGAGAGCTTGGGCAAGAAGAAGACTGCCAGCCAGCCCAGCCCGATGTAGCTGAGGGTGTTGAGCCAGCGCGGGATCTTGAGGGTGAAGATCTTAAGGACGATGCCCACAGCCGCCAGCCCCCAAACCAGGCCCAGCAGCAGTGGGCGCAGGGAGGGCTCGAGGGCGCTGAGCGCCACCGGGGTATAGCTCCCGGCGATGAACAGAAAGATCGCCGCGTGGTCGAGCTTGCGCAGGGCCAGCAGGGCACGTTCGGAAACCTCGAGCGCGTGGTAGAGGGTGCTGCTGGTGTACATCAGGATCATCGAGAGGCCGAAGATCAGCGCGCCTGCAACCTTGGCCACATCGCTTCCCGACAGCACCAGCAGAATCACCGTGCCCAGCAGTGCGAGCACCGCTCCGGCGGCATGGGAGTAGGCGTTAAAAGGTTCCCGAACCATGCCCCATGGTATAGCAGGCTCCTGTCAAATGGGTGAGCCACCGGTGTGCAGGGGTGAAGCGTTCAGGCGATACGGGTGTGCAGGGTGCCGATTCCCTCGATGGCTACCTCAACTTCGTCGCCGGGCTTGAGTTCGCCTACGCCCTCGGGGGTGCCGGTGAGCACCACGTCGCCGGGCTCGAGGGTCATGAACTGGCTGATGTAGGAAAGCACGTGGGCAACGGGGAAGATCATCAAGCTGGTGTGGGCTTCCTGCCGCAACTCGCCGTTGACGTAGGTACGCAGCACGGTGTCCTGGGGGTTCAGGGTGGTGACGACCCAGGGCCCGATGGGCAGGAACTTGTCAGAGGACTTGGCCCGCACCCACTGCAAGTCGGTTCGCTGTACGTCGCGGGCGGTGACATCCAGGGCACAGGTGTAGCCGAGGACGTGGTTGAGGGCGTCTGCTTCACCGACGTTCTTCATGCGATCCCCGATGACCACCGCCAGCTCGCCCTCGTAATGCAGCGACTTGGTGAAGGGAGGATAGGGCACCGCGTCGCCGGAGTCGTGGGGCCGTGCCGGGTTAGCTGGATCGGCCAGGGTGTTGAGGCCCTTGAGGAAAAGGCCGGGTTCGGTGGGTAAATCGGCCTTGTCGTGGCCCATCTCGCGGATATGGTCGAGGTAGTTGCGGCCCACGCAGACGATCTTGCTGGGGGTGACGGGCACCCGCAAGGTCACCGCTCCCAGGTCGAACTCGCGCCCGGTGGGGTTGCCACCGGGCACATCGGTCTCGTGGATGGTTTCACCTTCCAGAACTCCCCAGCAGCCCTCGTTAAAACGCACGATTTTCATAGCGATGTGAGTATACCCCGCCCTACCAAGTCGGTATGCCCATCATTCCAGTGCCAGCCGCACCAGGCGGTCGAGCAACTCGGGGTAGGGGAGCCCCGCGGCCTGCCAGAGCTTGGGGTACATGCTGGTGGGGGTGAAGCCGGGCATGGTGTTGAACTCGTTGAGGTAGAGCGTGCCGTCCTTAGCGAGGAAGAAATCGGCACGGGCGAGCCCACGTATTCCCAGCACCCGGTAAGCTTCGACCGCTATGTCGCGGATTTGCCGGGAAAGCGCCTGCGGAATGTGGGCGGGGATGTGCAGCTTGGCCAGGCCGTCGGTGTACTTGGTCTCGTAGTCGTAAAACTCCGACTCATAGCTGATTTCCCCCACCACGCTCGAGAGCGCGTGGATGTTGCCCAGCAGGGCAATCTCCAGCTCGCGTACCCCCTCGAGGCCCATCTCCACCAGGGCCTTGCTGTCCCAGCGGAAGGCCTCCTCGAGGGCAGATTGACCGTCCTGGTCGGCTTTGACCTTGCTCACCCCCACCGATGAACCGGTGTTGGCTGGCTTGACAAAGTAGGGCGGGCGGAAGTGGGGCTGGGGGGCCGCTTCGCCCCGGTAGAAAGTCACCCAGGGTACCACCGGAATCCCCGCCTGCGTAAGCACCCGCTTGCACAGGTCCTTGTCCATGCACAAGGCTGAAGCCGTGACCCCGGCTCCCACATAGGGCAGCCCCAGCAATTCCAGAAAGCCCTGGATGGTGCCATCCTCGCCCCAGCGCCCGTGCAGCAGGGGAAAAGCCACGTCGCAAGCCCGCCAGTCGATAGGGGGCGGGAACGCGTGCTCGCCGTGCTCGGCCACCCCGGCCTCGAGCGCGCGGTGGGCTGAGGCCTCGAGCAGCCACTTTCCATCCTTGGCGATCACCGCCAGGGTCGTGGGATGGGGCATGGCCGCCAGCACCCCACGGGCTGAGGAGAGCGAGACCTCGTGCTCCCCCGACCTTCCACCGGCGATGAGTAAGATGTGCAATTGCCTCACAATGTTGATGATACACGCTGGGCGGGAAGACCCTTACCATCTGCCGGAGGCGGCGTTGCTATACTCGGCCCATCATGAGCAAAAGCTTTCTGCGCATTCTGGCGGCGCTGTTGGTCTGCGCCCTTCCCCTCTTCGTGACTGCCCAGACCCGCACCTCCGTGGGCTTGGCCCTGAGTATGGGCACCATCAACGCCGAAAGCCAGCAGGCGATGGGTTCCTTTGTGCTGACGAGTTTCTACCTACCTACCCTCGAGCCCGAGTACAAGCAGGATGTGAAGGTGGTGGTGCGTGGGCCGGCGGGTTGGAACAGGGGCCAGCCCCTGGAGTTCGAAGTCGCTGGGGTTGCTCCTGCGGAGGGCTACTGGAGCTACACCGGGGCCGAGGAGGTGCCCCTGTTGAGCGGCAGATATTCTGCTGAGGCCGTCATAGACGGCAAGATCCTGCGCTCGGAGATCAGCGTGGACGCGACCCGGCGGCTCGAGGTTCCCCAGATCCAGAGCATCCAGAACAGCGGAACTTCACGCCTGAGCCTGCGCTGGCGCAGCGTCGCCGGCGCGGAGGTGTACTTGGTGGGGATCTACGATGCCGAGGGCAATGAGCTTGCGCAGACTACCTCTGCCGATGCCGAGGAGGGTTTCAGCGGGCTTCAGCTCAAGGCCGGCGCCAGCTACTACGCCCAGGTCATCGCCTTTTCCCACGACCCCAATTTCTCGGTCGAACAGTTCGCCCAGTTGCCCAGCCAGGTCAACGTGGCCTATGACCTCGAGGAATTCGGGTTGAAGTAGGGCTGTTTGGGGTGCCGGGGGATTTATACCAGATTCGGTTAGTTCGTCACTGCTCGGTGACGCCGCCCCGCTTTGGCGGGGCGGTCGACCGTCAGGGAGGGGTGTGCTCTGGGATTCAAAAAGATAGCCTCTGGGGGTTTGGTTTTGCAGAGTATCTTTTTGAATCCGGTATTAGGCCCTTCTCATGGTTTCTAAAAGGCCTGCCCATACCCTTTGGGCGTGAGACGAGTGACGATCTTTTTCTTCCTGGCAATGGGGCTTCTGCTCGGCAGTTGCGCTCCTACGTCCAGTGCCTTGCCCCCGTTCGCCAATCCGCCTGCTTCCACGCCTTACGGTGGGGAATACGCCAACGAGATCCTCAAGCTCCCCGTCTACCCGCGTAGCCGCACCCTCGACAAGCGGGAGTTCGCCAACGGCAACAGCCGGGTGCGCTTCCGGGTGGGGGGCGTCAGCGTGCGCATGATCTACAACTTCTTCACCGACCAGATCGAGGATGCGGGTTGGGCTCGCAATCGCCTGGAGAGCGAGGGGCAGAACCGGACCTGGCAGGGTGTATACCAACGGGGTATCCGGCTGGTGCGCATCCGGGTGCAGCAGGAGGGGAACAGCGACGTCTACGTCCTCGAGGTCACCTTCTTGCAGTGAGGGCCGATGGCCAAACGCAAAACGCCTTCTCTTTACCCCTTTACCAAGGGGGACTGGGAGGGAAGGGGTGGGGTTATACCAGATTCGGTCAGTTCGTTCCCGAATGGGAACGAACTGACCCGACCGAAGGGAGTGCTCTAGGATTCAAAAAGATAGCCTCTGAAGGTCTTTGGTTTGGGTGATTATCTTTTTGAATCCGGTATTACTGCATTTGCGAGGCATCTGAGGCGAAGTTGAGCCCGTTGTACTTCTGCTGAATTCTCTCGGGGGCCTCGCTCACCCAGTCGCGGGCCAGTTGGGCGGCGGCATCCAGCACGCGCTCCATCACCGGGAGGAGTTCAAAGCGGAAAGGGCTGAGCACCCACGTAGCCCCCTCTTCGGGGCTGGGGGGCTTGCCGATGCCGATGCGCAGGCGATGAAAGGCTGTGCTGCCCAGGTGCTTGCTGATGGACTCGAGGCCGTAGTTCCCCGCGTTCCCCCCTCCAACCTTGAAGCGCAGGCGGCCTGGTGGCAAGTCCAGCTCGTCGTGGATCACCAAGATGCGCTCGGGAGGGATCTTGTAGAAGCGGGCAAAGGGGGCTACCGCCTCGCCGGTGGCGTTGTAGAAGGTGGTGGGCTTCATCAGCCAGCCCTTCTCCTCGCCTACGCTCAACTCGGCTACGAAGGCGTTGCCTTTGAGGCGGTAGTCCTTCGGGGAGGCCAGCCGGTCGAGCACCATGAAGCCGACGTTGTGCTTGGTGCGGGCGTATTGCAAGCCGGGGTTGCCCTGTCCGACGATGAGAAACATATGCCAAAGCGCTTAACTGTTGAACGCCTAACGCCAAAGACCCGCTGGGTGCTCGACGTTAGGCGTTGGGGGAGTGGGCTTATTCTTCCTCGGTCTTGCCCTTCTTGATGACCTCGACCTCGGTGGAGGCGGCCGCCTCGGCGGTCAGTTCCTTCTCGGCGTCCACGGGGGGCACGATGGAGACCACGGTGTCCTTGGGGTTCATGGCCAGCTTGACCCCTTCGGGCAGCTTCAGCTCTTCCATGTGGATGCTGTCGCCGATGTTCAGCTCGCTCACGTCCACCTCGATGAACTCGGGGATGGCCTTGGGGCTGACCTTGACCTGGATGTCGGCGTTGACGAGCTGGAGCACGCCGCCCAGCCGCACGCCTTGGGCAGTGCCCACGACCTTGACCGGGATCCACATCTGGATTGGCTCGTCGCTGAGGGCGTAGAAATCGACGTGGTTGGGACGGCGACGGCGGGGGTCGAGGTTGACCTGGCGCACCAGGGTGTCCACGGTCTTGTCCTCGAGCTCGAGGGTGATGACGTGGTGAATGCCGGCTTGCATGAAGACCTTGTTGAACTCACCCAGGTCCACGACCACTTTACGGTTCTCGCTCTTGTTGTACAGTACGCCGGGCAGCTTGCCTGCGTTGCGCAGGGCGTTTAGGTTTTCGTCTTTGCGGGTTTGGGCTTTGAGCCGGTACTCCATACTTCCTCCGAGTCTCCGAGTGTTTTGTGGCCGCCGGCCAGGGGCGGCTAGACACAAGCCTTCCGAGTCTACCACACGCCTGGGTTTTGGTGTAGGGGACTCAGGCCCCTGCACGAGGCCCCGGAAAGCTCGTTGTATACGGTGCTTGGACTCGGCGCCAAACCACAGACCGCGCTTTCCCCGCGGGTTGCAGAGCGGGTGCAATCCCCAGAATCCTGCGCCCAGGAAGCTGAATTCGCGCAAGCAGACTGTCTTAGGGTATACCAAAACCCTTAGACTGGAGGTCGCGAATGAAGATTTCCGCCCTTTTCCAAAACAGCAAGCCCGTTTTCTCCTTCGAATTCTTCCCACCCAAGACCCCCGAGGGCGAGCAGCAGCTTTTCCAGACCATCGCCGACCTGCGCTTGCTGAAGCCGGGGTTTGTCTCCATCACCTATGGAGCAGGGGGTTCTACCCGCTCTCGCACGGTGGAGTGGGTGCGGCGCATCAGGGGGTTGGGCCTCGAGCCCATGGCCCACCTCACCTGTGCGGGCTCGAGCCGCGAGGAGATCGCCAGCCTGCTCGACGAACTCGCTACCTGCACCGATAACATCCTCGCCCTGCGCGGCGATCCACCCAGGGGCTCGAAGGAGTTCCAGCCCGCCCCTGGAGGCTTCCGCTACGCCAACGAGCTCGTGGCCTTCGTGCGCGAGCGGCACGGGGAGCGTTTCACGCTGGGGGGAGCGGGCTACCCGGAGGGCCACCCCGAGAGCGTGAGCCTCGAGGCCGACCTGCAGAACCTGCGGCGCAAGGTCGAGGCCGGCTTGGACTTCATCATCACCCAGCTCTTCTTCAACAACGCCCTCTACTTTGGCTTTGTCGAGCGCGCCCGCAGGGTGGGCATCGACGTGCCCATCGTTCCCGGCCTGATGCCCATCACCAACCTGGCCCAGGTGCGTAAGTTCATGGATCTGTGCGGGGCCAGCATCCCCGGTCCTTTGCTCTCGCGACTGGAGAGCGTGGCCGATGACCCTCAGGGGGTGCTCGAGGTGGGGGTCGAGCACGCCACCCGGCAGGCTGCCGAACTGTTGGGGGCCGGGGTTCCGGGCATCCACTTCTACACCCTCAACAAGTCGCCGGCCACTCGCCGTGTGCTGGAAAACCTTCGTTGGCCGCACGATAGGAAATAGGAGAGAAGAAAATTAGGAGGTAGATATGAGCGACCTTACGGGAAAGGTGTACCTTCTGACCGGTGGCGGGGGTGCGATCGCAGGCTCCATCGCCGATACCTTTGCCAAGGCGGGGGCCCGGCTGGCCCTGGTCGATCGTCAGCTCGAGCACGTGGAGGAGAGGGCCAAGGCCCTGGGGGGTGTGGCCTTCTCCGCCGATCTGAGCAGCTTCGACCAGGTGCGGACGCTGGTCAGCCAGGTGCGCCAGCGGATGGACCGGCTTGACGGGCTCATCCACACCGTCGGCGGATTCAGCGCGGGCAGGGTGGTCGAGTCGGATCCCGCGCTCTACGACCGCTTGTTCGACCTCAACGTGCGGACCCTGTTTTATTGCACGCGAGCCGTTTTGCCGGTGCTTTTGGAGAGGAACGATGGTTTCATCGCTGGGATCTCCGCCGGGGCCGCTTGGCGCGGAGCCGGGCCAGGCATGGCCCTCTACACCGCGGCCAAAAGTGCGGTGGCGGCTTTCCTGCGCTCGCTCGACGCCGAGCTCAAGGGCACCAATGTCCGGGTGGCGGTGGTGTATCCCATGGGCACCGTGGATACCCCGGCCAACCGCCGCGACATGCCCGACGCCGACCCCACCACCTGGATCGACCCCGCCGAGATCGCTCAGACCCTGCTGTACGCGGCCAGCCGTAGTGCACGGGGGCGGGTGCTCGAGCTGCCCGTTTATCCTCCCCGATGAGTCGGCTTGCGAGCGGGCACCATATCGGTTAGCTTGTCCCGGATGAACCTCGAGCAGCTCGTTCTGACCGTTTCATATCCGGGTATTTTTGCCATCGTACTTATCGAGACCGGCTTCCTGGTGGGCTTTGCCTTGCCCGGCGACAGCCTGCTGATTGCCGTGGGGCTCTTGGCTGCGGCGAAGAAGATCAGCCTGCCCTTGGCGCTGTTGGTGCTCTTCGTGGGCTCGTTCTTGGGCAACAACCTGGGCTACTGGTGGGGTATGAAGCTAGGGCCGGCCCTGGAGCGCCGGGTCAAGCGCGAGGAACTGGAAAAAGCCTATGCCCTGTTTCGCCGCTTCGGGGTGCTGGCGATTTTCATCGCGCCCTGGGTTCCGGTGGTGCGGGCGCTGGTGCCCTTCGTGGCCGGGGCTACCCGCATCCCCTGGCCGCGCTTCGTGCTGCTGACCTTCCTGGCCTGCTTGTTGTGGACCCAGGGCCTGACCCTGCTGGCTTACTTTGTGGGCCAGCTCATCCCCGACCTCGAGAAGTACATCTACCTGATCATCCTGGCCGGAGCCCTTTTGGGCGTGCTTATGGGCCTGCCCCGGCTGCTGCGGCGCAGGGTGGCCAAGAAGCCCGAGTAGCTCAGCAACCCGGCGGGTCGAACGCGTCGCTGGTGGTTACCGCCCCCAACCCCTGCACCCCGGCCCCGCCCGGCAGGTAGATCCGCCCCTCCAGCACCGCCGCCATGATGCCGTGCCTGGGGACGGGCATGGGCTCCAGCGACTTCCAGGCGTTGCTCCTGGCGTTGTAGACCTCTATCTCGGCGAAGACCCCGTTACGGGTGTTACGGTTGCCCTCGCCTCCCAGGACGTAGAGGCAGTTTCCCGCTGCTGCGGCGGCGTGGCCCGAGCGTCCGGTGGGCATGGGGGACAGGCTGCTCCAGCGCCGGGTGGCCGGGTCGTAGGCCTCGAGCACGTTCAGCGTGAAGCTCTGCCGGTTTCGTCCGCCCACCACGTAGATCCTGCCCTCGATCACTCCGGCGGCCAGGTGGTCGCGGGGCGTGGGCATGGGGGGCAGCGTGTTCCACTCGTCGGTGGCGGGGTCGTAGACTGCGAAATCTCCCACCGATCCCCCTGCCGCGCCGCCCACGGCGTAGATCTTGCCCCCCAGCTCCACAGCGATCAGCCCTCCGCGGGCGGTGGGCATGGGCTTCTTCTGGCTCCAGCGCCCGCTCGCCGGGTCATAGGACTGCACCGCCGCTGTGGGCCGTGTCAGCCCCGGTCCCCGGTAGCCACCCAGCACATAGAGCTTGCCGCCTGCGGCGGCCATACCGGGATGGTTGACGGCGATGGGGAGGGGCTCGAGGCGTTGCCAGCGGTCGCTGGCGGGATCATAGGCCTCGAGGAGGTCGCTGGTCGCCCCGCTGGCGTAAAAACCTCCGGCCACGTAGAGCTTGCCTCCCACCGCCGCTACCCCGATCTCCTGGCGGGCTTGACTCAAAGGGGCCAGGGTTTTCCAACTCGAGGCCTGCGAAAGCCCCAATCCGAGCGCAAGCGCCAGCGCAACCCCCGTGGTTGTTTTCATGCCCTCAGTTTAGCGCTGGGGGCGTCCTGCCCGGCGGGAAACCGCGTTCCAGGACAGGGTCGCCAGGGCCGCGCCGATGGCGTCTGCCAGCCAGTCGCCCAGGTCGAAGACCCGCCCCGGTACGAACATCTGGTGAACCTCGTCGCTAAGCCCGTACAGTACGGCCAGCGACCAGGAAAAGAGAGGGCGCTGGGTGCCCTGGGTCAGGAGGTGGCCCAACAGGGCGTAGACCCCGGCGTGCACCAGCTTGTCCCAGGGGGCTGGAATGCCCACGGCATCGCCGGGTTGGGCCGAGAACCAGAAGATCAGGGCCATGTGCAGCCCGGCCAGGGCCAGGTAAGTGCGCTTCAATGCCCGGCCTCGACGAGTTCGACTAGCACCCCGCCCGCCCACTTGGGGTGGATGAAGGCTACGAGGTGCCCGCCGAAGCCCGGACGCGGGGCGGCGTCGATGAGGGGGGTGCCCTCCCGCGCCAGGCGCTCGAGCTCGCCCTGGATATCCGGGGTGCTGAAGGCCAGGTGGTGAATCCCCGGACCGCGCTTGTCCAGGAATTTGCCAATAGGGCTGTCGGGGCGGGTGGGCGCGAGCAACTCGAGTCGGCTGTGACCGCTTCTGAGCATGTGTACGCTCACCCCCTGGCTCTCGAGCGTTCCCTGGGCTTCGAGGGCATAGCCCAGCGCGTAATAAGGCTGTGCGGCGGTCTCGAGGTCGCTCACTGCGATTCCCACGTGATGGAGTTCCATGTTCAAAATATACGTCCGTAGTCAATGGCCACCCGCGTCGTAGGGCGTGCCTCCACTCACCTCTCTTGAACCGGGAAGATGGACAGGCTCACCGGTCTCGAGCTGAAGGGCTGGACGTTATTGGAGTTGACCTTGACGTCGGAGGAGAGCAGGCTCTCCAGAGGCTTCTGGCTGTTGAGCACCACGATCAAGGGCTTTTGGTTGGCGCTGGGGTCTTCGGCGGCGAGGTAGAGCAGTCGGCCGTCCTCGAGGGCGCTTCCCAGATAGCTCAACGCGTCCAGGCCGAGGTCGCCTGGGGGGTCGATCAGGCGGAGCGTACCGCTAGGGAATTGCACCCGGAAGAGGCCCTGCTGGCTGAGGGCATAGAGGTTGGCGGAGGAGCTTTGGAGATGGTCGGGGTTACGTCCGTTGGGGTCGGGCTCGCCAACGTCGGACGGGGTATCGGCTTTGAGGTTCCACGTCAGCAAGCGCACGTTGGTGCTGCTCCTCAGCAAACCGAAGACCCGGTTGCCAGCGCTGTCATATATCAGCTCCTGCGGCGCATAGAGGGGCTGGTTGTAGGAACCCCCGCGAATGACGCCCGTCTCGTTGGCCGGCATCTGGGGGTCGGGATGGTATTCCATCGAGCTGCTGGCACCGTTGAGGATCACCAGGGCGTTGCCGGAGGTCAGGGTGAAGACTGCCTGGCTGGTCTGCACGCGGATGGGGCCGATGAGCGTTTGGAGCACCCCGCCCGCTTGCAGCTGGTTGAAGTCCACCAGGTACAGCGAGTAGGGCGCGCTCGAGCCCGATACGGGTGGGCACACCACCAGCAAGTAGCGGGGGCTGGCGCTGAGGTAGCCTTGTGAGCAATCCACCGGCTGGGAGCTGCCGTCGGTGAAGGCGAAGGAGCGGGGGTCTAGGGTAGTGGGGTTGGGCACGAGGTTCTCGAAGAAGGGGTCGGTGCTGTAGGCCGTCAGCTTCTCGCGGTCGAGCACCCACAGCCGGTTGTTCTGCTGGTCGCTCTGCTTGAGCTTGAAGTACAGGTCCAGCACCGGCAGGGAGAGGTTCGTCCAGGAGCCGATCAGCGGGCTCTGGCCGTCGTCGCGCACGTCGGGGCGCAGGCGGGTGCTGAGGTAGAAGTCGATGCGCTGCCCCGAAGCCACCGCCAAAAACGAGGGCGCCGGGGGTTCATAGCTCCCGGTGCAGGCCGTCAGGGCCAGGAGCAGGATTAGCAAGCGGTACACGTACACCTCCTCACTTATCCCACGGCCAGGTGATGCCGCTGCGGTCGAAGAGGAAATCGGCGGCCTGGCCTCCGAGCAAAAAGGACAGCGTGGCCTTGTTGGCCTGAGTATCGATGGTAAAGCGCATGGCCCAGCAGCAGCGGTCGTAGATCATGACGAAAAGTGGCCTGAGGACCAGGGGCTTGCCGCTGGGATCGCGCCAGATGAAGGACTGGGTGTAGTACAGCCCGAGGATCAGCCGCTCGTTTTCCTGGCCCATGTAGACCATGGTGGGACCAAAGCTGCTGAGGCTTAGGTTGAAGTTGCCGATCTGATCGCCGCTCTCGATGCGGTCGAGCACCAGGCCGCCCTGCAGGGCCAGCCCGAACTCGCCGGGGCTCCTGGGGCCACTCAGCACCTCGAGGGCCCCCTGCAGATTCACGCGGTCGAGGTAGAGATAAGGCTGGTCGTAATCGGGCAGGCCGAAGGCGAACTCCAGCCGCGCCTCCCGCCCAGGCTCGGCCAGGCCCGCGCCGACGGAGAGCAGGGGGTTGTCGAAGCCCAGGCCCTGAATCAGGGTGGTGCGCAGGATGGCCCGCAGGGTGGCGGCGTAGTCGTAGGAGAGGGTCAGGTCGGCCTTGCCCTCGTCCTTGTCCTCGGCCTCGCCCACGTACTGATCGGGGAAGAGGATGCGGTTCTCGAGCTTGAGCGTGTGCGGCCCCCACTTGCCCTGCACGAAGCCGTCGAGGGCGTAGGTGCGGGTGCTGACGCCGTTGAAGTTGAAATTCTCGTCTACCAGGTAGCTGTCGCTGCCCTCGAGCCAGGAGAAGTTCAGGCGCAAAGACTTGGCCTGGTCGGCGTTGAGGTCGCGCAGGTGGGTGAGCCGGAGGGTGCCGGTGGGCGGGCTGTACTCCAGCGAGAGGCTAAGGTCGCCGAAGCGGTCGACGACTTGGTTGCCGCTGGCCCACACGTAGCTGCCCGTGGCGCTCAGGCGGAAGGGGCTGAGGTTGAGCCCGAAGCGGGTGGAGAGGTCGAGGTGGGTGAGGTCGTTCTGCAGGCTAGGGTAGCCGGTGTTGATGTCGCGGCGGTAGGTCAGGCCGAAGGTGAGGGGGGAGGGGTTGAGCTCGAGGCCCAGCGTCAGGGGGTCGAACCTGCGGTCGATGAGGTTGTAGCTCAGGGTGGCCGAGGTGCTGAACCAGGCCTGCTGGGCGCTCAAACTCCCCCCGAGGGTGCGGGAGGCGGTGTTGGTCCGCGCTTCGCGAGCCAGTGGGCTTTCCCCCTCGACGGCGCGGTTGGCAAAGTTGAGGCTGAGGCTGAAAGGGGCCAGCCGCTGGGTGAAGCTGGCGGTGGTGTCCCAGCGGATCAGACGCTCGAACTCCCCTTCGCCCGCCCCATTGGCAGGCGGGTTGCGGCTGGTGTAGTACCAGCCCTCGAAGAAGTTGTTCAGGCTGAAGCTGGCTCCCTCCCACAGCCTTGGGGCGTAGGTCTCGGCGTGCTGGACGTAGAGCCTGCCCACCCCGATGAAGCCGTCGCCGTTGAGGTCGAGCTTGCGGGCGCTGCGGTTGTCCTGGTTGAGCCGGTCGATGTAATACCCTGCCGTGACCGCTCCGCGCACGCTGAACTCCTCGAGCTTGAGCCCCTGGTTGAACAGCAGCGAGAACTCGGGCAGGACCTGGTCGGTGTTGTAGGGTACGTCCCAGGCGTAGCCATCGAGGAAGGTCTTGAGACGGAATTTGAAGGCGGGATCCTCGGGGGTCTCGCGGCTGAGGTTGGCCTCGATGTGGGTGATGCCGTAGCGACTCTCGTCGTTGCGTTCGACCTTGTACTCGTACTTGAACTCCTCTTGCTGCAAGCGGTATTCCAGGCTCCAGCGGAAGAGGGGCTTCTGGGCTGCGTCGCCGGGGGCGGGGGGTAGGTAGAGGAACTGGTAGCGCTCGAAGGCTGCCCCCAGGCCGTAGTGGTCGAAGCCGAAGCCCCAGCCCCTGGCCTCGCTGAAGCGCAGCAGGGTGTAGCCGAGGCCGAACTCGTTGACGTAGGGTAGATCGGCGTTGAAGAAGAAACCCTCGTTGCCGGTACCCAGGTCGATGCGGGGTTTGCGCTCGGAGAGGAAGAGCCCCAGCACCGGCAAGTAGAGCACCCGCTCCCCGCGCACCACCACCCACACCTCGCGGGCGATGAGGCGATCGCCGGGAAACAGCAGCACCTCCTTGGCCCTGAAGCCGTAGTCGGGGATGCTCTGGCCGCAGCGCAGGCAGGAGGTCACGAAGCCCTGCTGCAAGAGGATCTGCCCGGCCACCCGCTGGCAGTAGGGGCCGCTGAGGTCGAAGTCGCCCGAGCGCACCTTGACCTCGATGGCCTCGAGGCTGTTGTCGGAGGTGTCGAGCTCGAGCTCCTCGGCTTCCAGTACGCGCTTTTCCTTGTCCTGAAAGCGCACCTTGCCCATGAGTTGCAGGCGCTTTTGCGTGCGGTTGTAGATCACCCGCAGCGCTTCGATCTTCTCCTCGTCGCGCTCCATGAGTACGGGATTGCCGGTGAGGATGAAGAGCTCCTCGCCGTTTTCGTTGCGGATTTCCAGGCGCTCAGCCGCGATGATTTTGAGGGTGGCGGCCTGAGCCAGCGAGGCCAGGCTCAGGCCGAGTACGCACGCCACGGTCTTGAGGGGCAGGCGGCTGCGGCTCATCGGCGGCCCAACCTCAGCAGCACCAACCCCACCAGGGCGTAGAGCAGGTTGGGGCCAAAGGCCGCCAGCCAGGCCGGGATCACCCCCTGTTCGCCCATGATCCGGCCCACGCTGGTGGTGGCGTAGTAGAGGAAGCTCAGCACCGCCACCCCCACGAAGCCCAGGCTGCGGCTGCCGCCCAGCAGGAAGAAGGCCACCCCCACCGCGAAGAGCGCGAAGGAGAAGGAAGCGGCGGGTTCGGCAAACTTGCGGTAGAGGGTGGTGAGCTCGGCCTGGTAGGAGAAGCCCTGGCTGCGGTACTGCCTCACCCGCTGGCGCAACTCGGCGATGGAGAGGTTGTTGAGCCCGCCGGGCGGGTCGAAGCCCAGCTCCACCAGCGGCACCACGCCGCGTTCGAAGGTAGCCACCGTGCGGGGCCGGCTCGAGCCATAGGTGATGCGCAGGCCCCGCTCGAGCACCAGGCTGCCCCCCTCGAAGCGGCCCTGCCTGGCCAGGAGGATCTCCTCGGCGGTGATCACCCGCACCTCGCCGATGCTGCCATCACCCCTCACCTCGCCCACGTAGACGATGCGCCCGTAGGCGTCCTGGAAGCGGGTGCCGGGGGTGAGCAGCGCCCTGGGCTTTTGCACCACCGCCTCGCGCAGCACGCTGCTGGCTTTTTGCAGGCCGCGCGGCACCAGGGTTTCGGCCAGCCCCAGGCCCAGGATGAACAGCACCCCCGCGAGCATCAGCATGGGCAGCAACACCCTGGCCTTGCCGATGCCCCCAGCCAGCAGGGCCTTGAGCTCGGAATCTTCGCCCAACCTAGAGAACACCAACAGCAGCCCGAACAAGAAGGCCAGCGGCAGCGCTCGCACCACCAACTCGGGCAGCTTGTAAGCCAGGTACTGCCCCACCACCAGCGGGTCGGCCCCGCGTTGCAAGAGTGGAGCCAGCACCTCGTAGAGCGCTCCGGCCAGCAGGGCCATGATCACCGCGGCCAGCGCCCCCACCACGTAGGTGCCCACCTCGCGAAAGAGGTATTGGTCGAGTCGGGTCATCGCAACCTCAGGGTAAGGATGGCGGCCACTACCCCGAAGGCCAGGTTGGGCAGCCAGGCCGCCACGATGGGTCCGAAAACGTCGTACTCGGCGAACTTAGCCGAGAGGGTCCAAAGGGTGTAGTAGCCAAACAGCAGCACCACCACCGCCACGAAGGCCCAGGATTGCTCGCGCAGCCCCAGGCCCACCGCCATGGCCAGCCAGGCCAGCACCAGCGCTCCCAGGGCGTTGGCGTAGCGCTGGGCCAAGGGGAAAAGGGCCTTGCCGTCGGCGCGGACGATCTGGTGCAACTGCGTGAGGTTGAGCGCGTCGTAGGAGTCGGTGCGCGGTGGGGCGGAGAGGGGGAAGGGGAGAGGGTGCGAGCCCACGACGACCAGCCGGCCATCGGGTTCGACCCGCCGGGCGTCCTCGAGCTGCCACACCCCGGCCTCGAGCCACCGTCCCCTGGGCGCGCTCCACACCGCGCCCCCGGGTTCGATCACCCGCACCCCTTCCAGTCGGACCCCACCGCCATCGTTGTCGGGGTAGACACGCTGGGCGAAGTACAGCCCGTAGCCCTGCGGGGTGTAGAGCTGGTCGGTCAGCACCCCCGAAGGGCTGCTGCCGTAGAAGATGCGGTCCTTGAGGGCGTCGAAGCGAAGCTGGGCCTCCGGACGTAGCCAGCCCCAGGTGAACAGCGCCAGCCCGCTCACCACCAGCCCCACCCCCAGCACCGGCAGCAGCAGCACCATGGGCTTGACGCCCCCGGCGTACATGGCCTTGAGCTCCGACTGGCGAATCCAGCGGGCCAGGGTGATGAGGAGGGCGAACACCAGGCCGAAGGCCAGCGCCACCCCCAGGAAGTAGGGCATGCGGTACAGCCACAGCAGCAGCATGTCCTTCAGCGGCGTTCCCATCCGGGCGAAGGAACCTGCCCAGGAGGTGAAGAAATCGCTGGTCAGCAGCCCGATGAAGATCAGAAAGCCTACCAGATACAGGCTCAGGGCTTCACGCAGGAAGTAGCGTCGGAGCATGCTGGCGGCAGTATACGGCGGCCATATGATGAAAAGGCTGTAATACCCACCACCTGATATTTTGGGGACATGATCCATACCCTCGACCTCCTCGACCGTGCGCCCCGGGTTATTGCCTCGTTCTTGCTCGAGACCCCCGAGGGGCCAGTGCTGCTCGAGACCGGGCCCGAGTCGCGCTTCGAGACGCTGACCCGGGCGCTGCGCGAGAAGGGCTATGCGCCGCAGGACGTGCGCCACGTCTTCGTGACCCACATCCACCTCGACCACGCCGGGGCGGCCTGGCGCTTTGCCGAGCACGGGGCGACGGTCTACGTCCACCCCAAGGGCGCTCCGCACCTCGTCGATCCCAGCAAGCTGTGGGCCTCGGCCAGCCGCATCTACGGCGATCAGATGGAGGCCCTGTGGGGCCGCATGGGCTATGTCCCCCAGGCCCAGGTGCGGGCGCTCGAGGACGGGGAGCGCGTACGGATCGGGGGGTTTACCATCGAAGCCCTCGACACACCGGGCCACGCCAGCCACCACCACGCCTACCGCATCGACTCCGCCCTCATCGCCGGGGACGTGGCCGGGGTGCGCATCGGGCGGGGCCCGGTGCTGCCGCCCTGCCCGCCCCCCGATATCCACGTCGAGACCTGGCAGCAGTCGTTGGCCCGGTTGCGGGGGTTGGGCCTGGAAACCCTCTACCTCACCCACTTCGGCCCCGTGACCGACGTGCAGGCCCACCTGGCCGCGCTCGAGGCCCGCCTGCTGGACTGGGCCGACTGGATGCGCAAGCGCCTCAAGGCTGGCCGGACCCGCGAGGAGATCGTGGGCGAGTTTGAGGCCCACGTGGCCGACGAGCTGCACGCCGCGGGCCTGAGCGACGAGGAGGTGCGCGAGTACGAGTATGCCGACCCGGCCTGGATGAGCGTGGACGGGTTGATGCGCTACTGGACCAAGCACCGCCCCGAGGCCGTCGCCCAGGCCTCCTGAGCCCCGACGTCACCGGCGCAGGCGATCCTCCGAAAGTCTCGTGCTCAGCGGTGACGGCTCATAATGAGTGCGCCCCTACGGGGCGGGCAACTTTGTAGGCGGAGAAGCTTTCCTGGCTGCTCCGTTAGAATGGCGGCGTGAAAGTTCTCGTGGTGGGCTCAGGTGGGCGCGAACACGCCCTGGTCTGGAAGGTGGCCCAGTCGCCCCTCGTCTCCAAGCTCTATGCCGCCCCGGGCAACCCGGGCATGGCCGAGTTGGCCGAACTGGTACCCATTACGGATGTGCGCGAGCTGGCCGAGTGGGCCCAGCACAACGCCATCGACCTGGTGATCGTGGGCCCGGAGGCCCCGCTGGTGGAGGGGCTGGCCGACCGGCTCGAGGAGCGCGGCGTCAAGGTGTTCGGGCCCCGCCAGCAGGCAGCCATGATCGAGGGTTCTAAAGCTTTCGCCAAAGGGCTGATGGAGCGCTACGGCATCCCCACCGCCTCCTACCGCGCCTTCAGCGATCCCATCGAGGCGCTGGAGTACCTCGAGCAGGTCGGGGCTCCCATCGTGGTCAAGGATTCCGGCTTGGCGGCGGGCAAGGGCGTGACCGTGGCCACCGAGCTGCATCAGGCCAAGCAGGCCGTGACCAACATCCTCTCCGGCCCTGAGCCGGGCGAGGTGGTGATCGAGGAGTTCCTCACCGGCCCCGAGGTCACCGTGCTGGCTGTGACCGATGGCCAGACCATCGTGCCCTTGCTCCCTTCGCAGGACCACAAGCGCCTGCGCGATGGGGACAGGGGTGAGATGACTGGCGGCATGGGGGCGGTCTGTCCCTACCCCCTGCCACCCGAAACCCTGCGCGAGGTGCAGCAGCGCGTGCTCGAGCCCCTCATCGCCGGGCTGCGCTCGGAGGGCGTGGTCTACCAGGGCGTGGTCTACGCCGGGCTGATGCTGACGCCCGGCGGCATCCGGGTGCTCGAGTTCAACGCCCGCTTCGGCGATCCCGAGGCCCAGGCCATCCTGCCGCTGCTCGAGACCGACCTCGTCGAGCTGGCCCTGGCCGTGACCGAAGGCCGCCTGCACGAGCTCGAGCTGCGCTGGCACGGCGGCGCCTCGGCCTGCGTGGTGATGGCCGCCCCCGGCTACCCCGAAGACCCCCGCAAGGGCATTCCCCTGCGCCTACCCTCCCGGCCCCCCAACCAGGTGCTCTACTTTCACGCCGGGACCAAGCGGGTGGGTGAGCAGCTTCAGAGCAACGGGGGCCGGGTGCTCAACGTGGTGGGCCTGGGTGCCGATTTGCACGAGGCCCTCGAGCGCGCTTATCAGGGCGTGGCCGCCGTGGACTTCCCCCAGGCGCAGTTCCGGCGGGACATCGGGAAGAATCTGCTTCAGACCCTGCCGTGAATCGTATCCAGCAGCTCCTGGTGGATGCGGGCGTTGGAGGCTACGAGGTAGCGGTTGCCCAGGTGGTAGGGCTCGCCGTGAATGCCCGTCACCATGCCGCCTGCCTCCTCGATCAGCAGCCGGCCCGCCGCCACGTCCCAGGGGTTGAGTTTGACCTCCCAGAAGCCGTCGAGCCGGCCACAGGCGACGTAGGCCAAGTCGAGGGCGGCGGCGCCGGGGCGGCGCACGGTGATGCCCTTGAAGAGCACGCGCTCGAGGTAGGTCAGGTTCTCGCGGTCGTGGGCCACATCGTAGGGGAAGCCGGTGGCGACCAGGCTGCCCAGCAGCTTCGGCGACTGCGAGACCCGGATGGGCCGCCCGTTGTGGAAGGCCCCTCCACCCTTGGTTGCGGTGAAGAGCTCACCCCTGGCGGTGTCCAGTACCACCCCCACTACCACCTCCCCGCGCACCTCGAGGCCGATGCTCACGCAGTAGAAGGGGAAGCCATGGGCGTAGTTGACGGTGCCGTCTAGCGGGTCCACGATCCAGCGGTACTCCCCCTCTCCCTGTTGGCCCCCTTCCTCGCCCAGCACCACGTGGCCGGGATGCCGCTGCTCGATGAGGGCGCGAATGGCGGCTTCGGCCTCCTTGTCGGCTTGAGTCACCACGTCGGTGGGCGTGGACTTGGTGCTCTGGGTGAAGCCTTTGTCCTGGTAAAGCTGGTGGATGCCTCGAGCCACGAAGGCCGCAGAGAGGGCGGTATCCAGGAAGGGTCGCAGGTCCATACCTGCCTACCATACCAGAGTCAAGTACCCTCCCTTGATTTTCCCGCATCCTGGGGTACTTACTCCCGAAGTCCAATCGCTGTGCTGGCCCTTTCCTCATGAGCCGCAAACCCTCCGCGGCTTTAATCGAAGCTGGAGGAACCCATGAGGCTGCGTTTGATTCCGTTCGCCTTTTTGGCCTTTCTGCTGGCCGGGTGCTTCCCGGTCGTCGTGGAAGTTCCCCCATCACCTGAGGTGACTACCCTCGAGGTCCGCACCTCTTCGGCGCAGGCCATTGTGTTCGTAGACGGGCGTGAGGTCGGGCGGGTGGGTCCAGACCGGATGCTCGTCCTCCCCCGCATCCAGCCGGGCACCCACGAGGTGGTGGTGCTGGCCCCCGGCCACGAGGTCTTCATTCAGACCATCCACATCGCCCCGGGTCAGCGCCTGCTGATCAACGCGACCCTGCGGCGCCTGTCCCCGTAACGTCGGGGTAACCCGCCTCGAGCTACCCTTGCCCTCGAGTGAGGAGGGGGTGCGATGCGGGTACTGAAGGTGCGGCTCAAGCTCAACCAGATTCGCTGCATCGCCAAAGACGTTGCGTGGGCGGGTCACGGCGAGCTTCGCGTAGGGCTTTGGGCTACCAAGAAGCGATACCTCCCCCTCAAGTCGGCCCTGACCCGAACCCCTTGCCAACCCTGGCTTATCGCCTCCTCGGCCAGGGTTGGCGCATTGTCGGGGGAGAGCTCGAGTGCCAGCCAGCCGCCGGGCTTCAGCGCTTTTTGTGCCTGCGACAACAGCCCCCGGGGCATGCTGAGCCCGTCGGGGCCCGAGTACAGCGCCGTGTCGCGCTCGAAAGCCAGCTCGGGCGGGGCCTCCTGGCGGTAGGCTTCCGGCAGGTAGGGCGGGTTGGAGATCACCAGCTCGAAACCGGCGAGCCCGGCGGTGAAGGGCGCTTCGAGCACCCGCAGCTCCAACTCGAGTCTGCTCGCGTTTGCCCGGGCCAGCTCCACCGCCGCTGGGTCGATGTCGGTAGCCCACACTTCGGCGTCGGGCCGGGCGTGCTTGATGGCCAGGGCGATGGCCCCCGTGCCGGTGCCCACGTCGAGGACCTTGGGCCTGTGGTGTGGGGTGAGTAGCCCCAACCCGATCTCCACCAGTTCCTCGGTCTCGGGCCGGGGGATGAGCACCCCTTCGCGCACCTCGAGGCTCAGCCCGCAGAACTCCACGTCGCCCAGCAAAAGCTGGAGGGGATAGCCTTCCAGGCGCCGCTCGAGCCAGCTTCGCGCTCTGATTTCAGCTTCAGGCGCGACCTCCTCGCCCAGGCGCAGCAAAAGCCCCTGGGAACTGGTCCTAAGGGCCTTGGCCAGCAGCCAGTAGGCTTCCTGGCTGGGTTTGTGAGCGCCCTCGAGGCGGTTTCCCAATTCGTTGAGCAGGGCGCGGACTGTCACGACGGAAGCTTACTGCTCAGCACGCTGGTATGGCTTGCAATTGGTGCTGAGAAACTCGATCTTTATGCCTTCTTCTTTACGTGTAGCACGAGAGCATTCCCAACCTCGGCATCGAGAGCTTGGGCCTGCTTGGTGAAGCGCAGGCATTGCAAGCATTCGACCCCGAAGAGACCCCCTTCGCTGCACTCCTCCGGACGCAACAAGCTCCCACGTTTGCAATAGCACTCGGCTCAGCTCGAGACCTTCTCCTGGGCTATCTGCTCGCGCAACTCGCGCTTGAGCACCTTGCCCACCATGCTCTTGGGCAGGCTCTCGCGGAACTCGTAGATGCGGGGGACCTTGTAAGCGGCCAGGTTGGCTCGGCAGTAGCGGTCGAGCTCCTCCTGGGTCACGCTCTGACCGGGTTTGAGCACCACGTAGGCCGCCACCGTTTCGCCCCGATAAGCGTCGGGCACGCCGATCACGGCGGCTTCCTGCACGGCGGGATGGGCGTAGAGCACTTCCTCGACCTCGCGGGGGTAGATGTTGTAACCGCCCGCGATGATCATGTCCTTCTTGCGATCGACGATGTAGAAGTACCCCTCCTCGTCCATGCGGGCGATATCGCCGGTGAGGAGCCAGTCGATCACGATGGCCTTGGCGGTTTCCTCGGGGCGGTTCCAGTAGCCCAGCATCACGTTGGGGCCACGGACGGCGAGCTCGCCAACCTCGCCGGGGGGCAATTCCTGCAAGTCGGGGCCGACGATCTTGGCCTCTACGCCGCTCATGGGCAGGCCGATGCTCCCCATCTTGCGCTTGCCCATCACCGGGTTGCAGTGGGTGCAGGGGGAGGCTTCGGTGAGGCCGTAGCCCTCGACCAACTTGCCCCCAGTGAGCTCTTCGAAGCGCTTAGCGACCTCGATGGGCAGCGCCGCCGAGCCCGAGATGCAGACCTTGACCGTGCCCACCTTGCGACGCTCGATGCCGGGGAAGTTGTTGAAGCCCACGTAGAGGGTGGGCACGCCGGGGAAGTGGGTCACGCTGTGCTTCTCGATGGCCTCCACGCAGGGCCCCACTTCGGGACGGGGCAGCAGCACGATCTTGTAGCCCTCGGCGATGCCGTAGTTCATGGCCACGGTCATGCCGTAGACGTGGAAGAAGGGGATGGCTCCGAGCATCACGCCTTTGCCCTCGAGCTCCTTGACCGGATACCAGGCGATGGCTTGGTAGGTATTGGCGACGAGGTTGCGGTGCGAGAGCATGGCACCCTTGGCCAGCCCGGTGGTGCCCCCTGTGTACTGCAGCAGCGCCACGTCATCTGGTTTGGAGTTGTGGGGGTGCTCGAGGGGCGGGTTGCTCTTGAGCAGGGCCTTGAAGCTGTGCCGTTTGGGATCGGGGGGCAGCTTGACCCAGCGCTTCTCGCGGCGGGCCTTGATGGGGAAGAGCAGGTTCTTGGGGAAGGGCAGGTAGTCTTGAAGGCCGGTGGTGATCACCCGCTTGACTCCCACCTCCCCGGCGATCTCGGCGTAGCGCGGCCACAGCAGGTCCAGGATGACCAGGGTTTCGGCGCCGGAGTCGTTGAGCTGGTGCTTGAGCTCGCGGGGGGTGTACAGCGGGTTGACGTTGACGCAGATGCCGCCTGCCGCCAGGGTACCGTAGAAGGCGATCACGAACTGCGGGGAGTTGGGCAGCATGATCGCCACCCGTTCGCCTTCTTGCATGCCCAGCGAGCGCAGCGCCTGGCCGAAGTGCCGGACCGACTCCCAAAGCTGCTCGTACTTGAGGGTGTAGCCCATGAACTCCAGGGCTACGTTGTTCGGGTACTTCTGGGCGCTTTGCTCGAGCAAGTGCCACAAGGGGGTCTCGGGATAGGTGATGTGCTCTGGTACGCCGGGGTCGTAATGTGCCAGCCAGGGTTTCGCCATGCTTGAACCTCCAGGGCTTCTGCGTGCTGTACTTCAAATCTTAGGGGATTTTTATACCGAGTTCAAGCAGTAGTCCCACGGCTAAGTACCCCACGGGAAGCTTCACAACATGGCTGAGTTCGGCCATCCCAATACGCTTCCCGCGGGGGCCCCAAGGCAAAGGAAAATCCCCCCGCGGTGGGGGGCTAGGGAGAGCTCTCTCACCAGGGGCTACAAGCCTTCTGCCGCCCTCGCTCCTCTTGGCTTCAGGGTTGCTGCAAGCGCCAGCGGATACCCTCGGGTAGGGTGCTCGAGCTGCTGATGTTGACGATCCACTTGTCCTTGACCACCCGGTACTCAGCCACGACGTAGTTCCAGCCCCGCTTGGCCACGAGGTCGAGGTTGAGGGTTACGTCCTGCCAGGAGCCTAGGAAGGTGTTGGGGCAGTCGATGGTACCCTTCATGGTGGTGTCCTGGTCGAAGTAGTCGAGGTAGGCGTATCTCTGGCCGGGCTCGAGCACCGGCTCTTGATTGGCCAGGATCACGCTGCCCAGGCTGTTGCCGTTGCCATCTAGGGGCAGCAGGTCCACGCGCAGGTGCTTGATGGTGCTGGGGCTGTACTGGTAGGAGGTCTTGACGCTGCAGCCGTTGCCCTGGGTTCGCCAGGTATCGGGCACCAGGCTGTGCTGCGTGAGCAGGGCGGGGTCGGGGGTGGGGAGCTGGTAGCTGAGCTTTCCGCTGGAATCCACCTCGCTCTGGGCGAGCAGGTTGCTGCCGCTCTCAAAGCGTAAATTGCCGCTCGCTGCCGGCCAGCCGAGGATGACGACGCTGCCGCCCGATGCGCTGGGGCCGCTAGCCGCACCGCCGCACGCGCCTAAGACGGCCAGCAGGCCGAGCCCTACCCCACGCAGGAAGAATCGCTTCATCGGAAACAACCTCCAAAAAGTCGCGCTCAGGCTAACAGTGATTTTTACCGTTGTCAACGATATTAGAGCCGTGCGAGTGTGGGATGAGAAGCATGGCAAGGCCCTACCACGCGGTCCGCTTTGCGATAAGCTCTGCTCATGGACCTGACCCAGCGTTTCATCCAGCTTGCTCCCAGCATGGTCGCCATGCGCCGTGATTTTCACCGCCACCCCGAGCTGGCCTTCCAGGAACACCGCACCAGTGCGAAGCTGGCCGAATACCTCGAGGCCCTCGGCCTGGAGGTCACCCGCGGCATCGCCACCACCGGCCTGATGGCCCGGCTTAAAGGCAGCAGACCCGGGCGCACCGTGCTGGTGAGGGCCGACATCGACGCCTTGCCCATCCACGAGGCGACCGGAGCCGACTATGCCTCGCAGAACCCCGGCGTCATGCACGCCTGCGGTCACGATGGCCACGCCGCCATCGCCGCTCATGTGGCCGCGGCCCTGAGTGAGTTGCGCGAGGAGATCGCCGGTGAGCTGCGCTTTGTGTTCCAGCCTGCTGAGGAGATCGTGCAGGGGGCCCGCCCCATGATCGAAGCCGGGGTGATGGAGGGGGTGGATGCGGTGGTGGGGCTGCACCTGTGGAGCCAGCTACCTGCTGGGATGGTGGGGGTGCGCTCCGGCCCCATCATGGCGGCCGCTGATGCCTTCACCCTTAGCGTGCGGGGCCGCGGAGCCCACGCCGCCACCCCTCACCTGGGCACCGACCCGGTGCTGATCGGGGCGCACCTCATCACCGCCTTGCAGAGCTTAGTCAGCCGCGAGACCGACCCGCTGCTGTCGTCGGTGATCACCATCGCCACCGTCACCGCCGGGGAGGGGGCCCACAACATAATCCCCGAGCAAGCCGAACTCCGGGGCACCTTGCGCACCTTCGACGCATCGCTGCGCCAGCACCTGATGCGCCGCATCGAAGAGCTCTCGAGCGGGCTGGCTTCGGCCATGGGCGGCAGCGCCGAGATCGCCTGGCGACCGGGCTCCCCGGCGGTGGTCAACGACCCGGCCATGACCGAGCGCTTCCGTGCCATCGCGCGCGAGCGGGTGGGGGATAGGCTCATCGAGATCCCCCCCATGATGGGCGGCGACGACATGGCCGAGTTCCTGCTGCGCGCGCCCGGCGTGTACTTCTGGGTGGGTGCTGGCGACCCCGCCAGCGGCAAGGACAAGCCCCACCACCACCCCGCCTTCGACATCGACGACGAGCGGGCCCTGCCCCTGGCCGCCGAGCTGCTCGCCCGCACCGCTTTGGACTTCCTGCGGGGGTAATACCAGATTCAGTTAGAGCCGGAAGAAGGTGATGGGGTGGGCGCTGGGAGGCTCGAGGCCCAGCAGCCGGAATTGGCCAGCGAGCTGGCCGCGGTGAAAGTGGGTGTGGGTGGTGAAGTGCACCGCGATCTCCCACACGTAGTTATCGCTGGGCTTTCCCATGAAGGGCCGGTAGGCCACGCGGGTGGTGGGCTCGGCCTGTTCGAAATAGGCCCGCCGCTGCCCGGCTATCTCGCGCCAGCGGGCCTCGAGGTGGGCCAGGTCGGGAGCCCAGTCCCGCCCCGGCCAGGCCTCGGGTGAGCGGCCCAGCAGCCGCTCGAGCCAGGCCCACTCGGCTGCCACCAGGTGCAAGGTGGTGGCGTAGATGCTGGGGAAGCTTCCGCCTACCGCGCGCTCGGCCTGCTCAGGGCTCAGCGCCCGCAGGGCCGGCCACCACTTCTCCCACACCCAGTCGTTAGCCGCGACGATCCGTTGCAGCTCGGCTCGTTCCATGTTGTGAGCATACGGCATTTCAGTCGGCAGCTGCTCCTGCCGCTCGAGCCACGGCCTCGTGCACCTCGCGGCTGTGCGTGGCTACGAACAGGAACTCGTGGTTTTCGGTGTGCGAGACCTTGCCCACCTTCTGACCCCGTGGGTTGTAGATGCCGATGCGTGCCCCTACGTAGCGGGTGTGGGGCCGGGTGAGGCGGCGGACGTAGCCCCAGTCGCGCAGCATAGCCTCGATCTCCCTAGCCTGGAAAAAGCCCTCGTCGTTAAAGGAGACTACTAAGTGCCGGGCCCGGATCGAGCCCAGCAAGCGCTGCAGGGCCTCGCGGCAAAAGCGCCTGGAGTTGAAGGCGCTTTTGCGCTCTCGCACGTCCACCCGCTTGTGGGCGACGCCGTAGGTCTGGGGACGGTCCCACAGGGCCAGGGTTTCCCAGACGTGGTAGTTGCCCAGATACGAATGTTGGTTGTAGGGCGGGTCGAGGTAGAAGAGGTCGGCCTCGAGGCCCTTCGCCACCTCGAGCGCGTCCCCCTGGAGGGCTTGCCCCCTGCCCGGCAGCAGGGGGGGGTATTCCAGCCGCAACTCGTTGTACGAGCGCTTGGCCCACTGCTTGAGATAGGCCATCTGGATGCCGGTCGTGGAGTCCACCCGGTCGGCGGCGAGCATCAGGCTGGTGAGCAGGATGGCCCGCAGCAGGGGGTCGCCCTGGGCCTCGGCCTCGAGCCCTTCTCGGATGGCCTCGATGCGCGCGCCGTTGTGGGGTTGGAAGTAGCGCGACTGCTCGCAGTAGGCGCGGGTGAACCAGCCCGCCCGGGGCGGCAGGGCGCTCAGCCGCCGGAGGACGGGCTCGAGGCGTTCCCGGCTGTACACGTGGGCATCGGCTTCGATCAGGGCCTGCGCCAGCACGTGGGCGTAGCTCATCAGGTCGTTGCTGATGACGTAAAACCCCCGCTTCTTGAGCGCGTGGCCGACCCTGGCCGTGCCTGAAAACAGGTCTACCACGGAGTGAACAGCTTCCTGATGGTGAATGGTCTCGATGACTCCGATGATCCAGGGCAGCAGAGCACGCTTGGAGCCGATGTACTTGACCATCGCCTGGGGATTGGGGATTAGCGTTTGGCATCTTGCGCTTGGCGTGCGCCCTTGCCAAAGCGCCTCTCGATGTAGTCGTTGACCAGACTCATGAAGTCTTCGGCGATGCGGTCGCCCTGGAGGGTGGTGGCGAGCTGCCCGTCGATGTAGACCGGGGCGCGGGGGTGCTCGCCGGTGCCGGGCAGCGAGATGCCGATGTCGGCGTGCTTGGATTCACCAGGGCCGTTGACCACGCAGCCCATCACCGCTACCTTGAGCTGCTCCACGCCGGGGTACTGGCTGCGCCAGAGGGGCATGTTCTGGTTGAGTTGCCGCGAGACCTGCAGGGCCAGCTCCTGGAAGAAGCTGCTGGTGGTGCGCCCGCAGCCGGGGCAGCTCGAGACGGTGGGGTTGAACTGGCGCAGGCCGATGCTCTGGAGGATCTCGAGGGCCACTTCCACCTCGCGGGTGCGGGGTTCGCCGGGGGCCGGGGTGAGCGAGACCCGGATGGTGTCGCCGATGCCCTCGCTGAGCAGGGGCACCAGGCCGGCTGCCGAGGCCACGATGCCCTTGGGGCCCATGCCTGCTTCGGTGAGGCCCAGGTGCAGCACGGCGTCGGTGCGGCGGGCGAGTTCGCGGTAGACCCACCAGAGGTCGGGGGCGTTGGAGATCTTGGCCGAGAGCACAACCTGCTCGGGGCGCAGGCCGTACTTCAGGGCCCACTCGTAGCTGCGGATGGCCGACTCCACGCAGGCCTCGAGCGTCACCTGGTGCGCGTCCTTGGGGTTGGCGCTCTTGGCGTTGGCGTCCATCATCTCGGTCAGGAGGCCCTGGTCGAGCGAGCCCCAGTTCACGCCGATGCGCACCGGTTTGCCCAGCTCCACGGCGACCTCGCACATGGTCTTGAAGTTGGGGTCTTGCTGCTTGCCCTTGCCCACGGTGCCAGGGTTGATGCGCAGCTTGTCGAGTGCGGCGGCCATGGTGGGGTATTTGCGCAGCAGCAGGTGGCCGTTGAAGTGAAAGTCGCCCACCAGCGGCACATCCACGCCTAGGTCCAGCAGCCGGGCTTTGATCTCGGGTACGGCCTTGGCCGCGTCGTCGTCGTTGACGGTCAGGCGCACGAGTTCCGAGCCGGCCTTGGCCAGCGCCCAGACCTGGCCCACGGTAGCCTCCACGTCGGCGGTGGCGGTGTTGGTCATGGATTGCACGGCGACCGGGTGATCGCCGCCGAGGGGAACTCTGCCGACCCACACGGTGGGGGTCTTGCGACGAGGGCTCAACATGGCCGTATGCTACCCTGCGCAGCTCAGCCCGAAGGTAGCGTTATGCCGGAATTTGGTTCTGCTGGCGCCGAAAAGGTGCAGTCGGTCGTGGAAAGGCCCTGGCGGGGGGTTTAGGCTCAGAATATGGCAGGAGGTTACCCATGCCCCTGAGCGAAGCTCGTCAACGCGTGGACCTGGCTTATTCGGTGTTCCGGCGCTGTGTGGAGCAGGAAGCTGCCGAGTACGGTGAGCAGTACGACGAGGTGCGCCGCATGGAAGACGAGGCCCCAGCCCCCGACCCCTGCGTTCATCTGTTCAACGAGCTGGTGGAGGCCTGCTTGGACTACGAGAGCCTGGGCGGGAACCGCGACGAACTCGAGCTAGGCGAGTACCGTGACCAGGTTTACCGACGCCTGGAGGAACTGGGCCGCTGGGAGGAGGAGGGGGGGCCCTCGCGTTAACGAATACCGCCTACAGCTGCCTCGCGCCGCGCGTAGCGTAAGGGGGACAGAAAGGCGATAACGCGAGCTACCGACCCTCGACCCGCACTCGAGCCCCGTTGGGATCGCTCAGGGTCAGGCTGCTGAGGCGCTCCTTCCTTGAGGGCTCGAGCCAGAGGGTGTACTCGAGCAGCCCCGTGGACTCCGGAGGAGCGGTGCGGCCCCTGGCCCAGAGGTTGATGCCGACGTGGTGGTGATAGCCGTCGGCGGCTAGGAAGCGCGCGCCAGGGTAGTCGCCCTGCATGACCTCCATGCCAAACTGCCGGAAAAAGTGCTCGGCCTCGTCGAGGCTGGCGACGTGCAGGTGGATGTGGCCCAGGGTGGTCTCGGGGTCGAGTGGGGCGCTGTGGGCAGACTCGGCCAGAAGGTTGTCGAGATCCAGCCGTTTGCTCACCATCGCCAGCTTGTCGCCGTGGAAGGGCCACTGCTCGCGGGGCCGGTCGCGGTAGAGCTCGATGCCGTTGCCCTCGGGGTCGGCCAGGTACAAGGCCTCGGAGACGCCGTGGTCGGAGGCGCCCTGGAAGTTGGGGTAGCGCGCCTCGATCAGCCGCCGGAACACTGCGGCCAGCGCCTTGCGCTCGGGGAGCAGTAGGGCGAAGTGGTACAGGCCCAGCGTGGGCTGGGGGCGCAGGGGGGCGGTGGGCTCGTGGACGAGGGTGAGGGTGAAGCTGCGCCCGGCAGGGGAGAGCGCGCTGCGGCCCCCCTCGGAATGCAGGACCTCGAGCCCCAGCAGGTCGCGGTAGAAGGCCAGTTGGCGCTCGAGGTCCTGCACGCGCAGGCTGAGGCCGGTGAGGGCCAGGGTATTCATGGGGTTTTCTCCGCTTGCCGGCTCTGCCACTCCTCGAGGCTGATGCGCGGCATCTCGAAGATCTCGCGGGTGCGGGTGTAGCCGCCTCGCCCATGCATCCGCCCGATGAGGTGCAGGGCCTCGGTCTTGATGTGGAGCCTGTGGGCATCGGCTACGAACTCATCGTGCACGAAGGCCTGGAGCACCTCACCGATGATCAGCCGGTTGTGCCCGATCTCGAGCACGCTGTGCAGCTTGCACTCGAAGCCCGCCGGGGCCTGGGCGATGCGGGGCACCGGAACCTGGGCGGAGGGGGTGAGCTCGAGCCCCGCAGCCTCCACCTCGCTCATGCCCTCGGGAAACTCGGTGGCGGTGAGGTTCATGGCGGGGGCCAACGCCTCGCTGACCATATGCACCACGAAAAAGCCGCTGCGCTTGATGTTGGCGGCGGTGTCCTTGGGCCGGGCTCGCTCGTGATTGCCCACCGAGATCACCAGTACGCCGGGGTCGGAGCCCATCGCGTTGAAAAAGCTGAAGGGGGCGGCGTTCACCGAGCCGTCGCGGTTGAGGGTGGTGACCCAGGCGATGGGGCGGGGCACCACCAGGGCGGTCAGGAGTTTGTAGCGTTCCTGGGGTTTGAGCTGGGCAAAGTCGAATTCCATAGCAGTAGCCTATCGTGTCACGCTGCACCGCGCGCAGCCTAAATGTGGGAAAGGCGATAAGTCGTTGGCGAAGGGTAAGTGATCATCGGCGTTTCGCGTACGACCCCATCAGGCTAGATGTCGCGCCAACCAGGCCTGCGCCGCCTTCAGTTCTTCGGGGTGCAGTTCGTGCCCGGCGTTCTGCCAGCGCAGCTCGACCTTAGCTCCGGCCTGCTCGAGCCGCCCTGCTAAGGCCTCGACGCGCTCGCCCGGGGCCCAGGGGTCGCGGCGGCCCGCGGCCAGGAAGGCCGCCTTGCCCCGCAGCTTCGGGGGGGTGGGGGGCTCGAGGGGGAGCACCGGGCGCAGCAGCACGCCCCCGGCCAGTGCCTCGGGGTGCAGCAGCATCAGCGCCGCGGCCATGTTGGCCCCGTTGGAGTAGCCCAGGGCGTACACCCGGCCCGCGTCGAAGCCGTAGCGCTCGGCGGCGTCCTGCACGAAGCGGGCGAGGTCGGCGGCTTGGGCTTTGAGGTCGGCCTCGTCGAACACGCCCATCGCCAGCCGCCGGAAGAAGCGAGGAGCACCGTTCTCGAGCACCTTCCCGCGCGGCGAGAGCAGCTTGGCGGCGGGGGCGAGTTCGCGGGCCAGCCCGATGAGCTCGTGCTCGTTGCCCCCGGTGCCGTGCAGTACCAGTAGCGTGGCCTGTGAGTCCCCTGGTTCGAAGCGATGGACGAAGCCCAGCTCGGCGCTCATGGCCGCACCTCGGCTTGGGGCAGGTGCAGCTCGGGCAGCACGGCCTCGATGCGCGCGCGCTGGGGCTCGAGCCACGGCGGCAGCACCAGCTTCTCGCCCAAGTGGGCCAGGTCTTCGTCCACGGCAAAGCCGGGGCCGTCGGTGGCGAGCTCGAACAGCACCCCGCCCGGCTCGTTGAAGTAGACCGACTTGAACCAGAAGCGGTCGATCTGGGGTGTCGCCCGCATCCCAGCGGCTTCGATGCGGGCGCGCACGGCCATTTGGTGGGCGGTGCTCTCCACCCGCCAGGCCAGGTGGTGAATGCTGCCGCGGCCCCAACGGCCCTGTGGGAGCTTGGGCAGCTCCTTGATGTCGAGGAAATTGCCCGAGCCGCCGCCATTGACCACGAAGCGGTTCCAGCCCTTCTCCTGGCCCGCGCTCACGAAGCCCAAGGCCTGGCTCAGGAACTGTGCGGTGGGGTAGAGCTCGCGCTCCCACAGCCGCGCCCCGTGCAGCCCCATGATCTGCTTGTCCTCGGGGATGGTGCTGTGCTCCCAGGGGGTGAAGGGGCGGGGGCCGCTCTCCACCAACGCCAGCTCGAGGCCGTCGGGGTCCTGGAAGGGCAGGGCCCGCTCCCCGAAGCGCACCTCCCCCTCGCCCAGCCTGACCCCGTAGCGCTGCAGGCGCTCGGCCCAGAACTCCAGGCTGCCCTGCGGCACGGCGAGCTGCACCTCGACGGCCAGGCCGGTGCCCTTGCGCGGGGCGGCCAGGTTCTCCCAGGGGAAGAAGGTGAGGTCGGTGCCGGGCCGCCCCTCGGCGTCGGCGTAGAAGAGGTGATAGGTGCCGGGGTCGTCCTGGTTGACGCTCTTCTTCACCAGCCGCATCCCCAGAACCCCGGCGTAGAAGTCGAGGTTACGCTGGGCCTTGGTGGCCATCGCGGTGATGTGGTGGATTCCAGTCACGCTTTCCATATGCACGCCCTCCTCCGTAATGCTAAGCATAGTGCTATAAAAAATCAAGTATAGTGTGAAGTTCACGCCTACGGCGTATGCCCCTAAGGCACTGCTTGGAAGATGCGCCCGTCCCCTGGCCCCAACCGGATTGCCTCGCCCAGCGCGTAGACCCGCCCGCTCAGCAGGTCGCGCAGTCGGGCTGTCCTGGCAGAGATCACGGCGATGTTCCTACTGCGCTGCACGTCGCGATTGACCACCACCACATACTCTTCTGGGCTGTTGCCGCGCTGCAGGGTGCTGACGTAGTGGTGGGGATCGGTGGGGTGGGCAAAGAACTCACCCTCGACGCGCTCGAGCCCCGCCAGTAACCCTTTGATGGGTTGGATGCGCTCGGCGAAGTCGCCAACTTCGCTGAGGAGTTCGGGGTTGTCGCCCAGGCCGCGCCAGGTTTGGAAGCTCGACCAGTGGAAGTAGAAGATGCCGTCGGCACCCTCGCCCAGGGCCATCCAGTTCATCGCGCGCAGCTCGGCGCGGCTGGGTTCGCGCAGCTTGTAGCCCTCCCAGTCGGTACCATGGGTCTGCAACAGCACCCACAGGGGGCGGCCCTCGAGGTAGCGGCTGTAGCTGCGGATGTAATCGACGAAGTCCAGGCTGCTGAAGAAGCCGCGCATGGTGAAGTCGCCGGGCTTGCTCTCGCGGGTGAAGGGGTAGACGTCGATGAGCACCACGTTAGGCTGGCACTCACGCACCAACCGCTGGCGTCCTGGGTCGGTGCCGATGAACACGCCTGTCACCGCCCGCTCAGGGTCGGCCTGCCGAAAAGCCTGGGTGATCCTGCACACCCGGCTTATGAGTTCGGGCCCCGGTTCGTCGTAGAGTACGTATCCCAGCAGGCTTTTTTCACTTTTTACCCCGCCTATGATCTCTTCTGCGGCTTTGCGGGCTTGCTCCGGGGTGTCGGGGAAGGTCTTTCCATCACTTCCCCACCAGCTGCGATCGAGCTCGTAGGCTGGGGCGAAGAGCAGCTTGATGCCGGCCCCTTCGGCAAGGCGGAAGAGGTCTTTGTCCTTGCTGTGCATCTGCACGATGGCCGCGTTCATCTTGTGCGCCTCTAGTCTCTGCACCATGCGCTTGATGCCGGTGGCTCCCTCTAGCGCCACCGTGCTGGCGAAAACACCTAGCAGGAAAGTGCTGCGATAGCCGGGAACGGCATCGGCGGCGCGGCTCTCCTGGCTTGCCAGCAGCAGCAGTCCTATCAGCGACAATCCCAGTTGAAGGCGGATAAGCTGGTTCATTGGAATAGGCTCCTGGGATTCACCATACACGGCCAGATGAGCGCAGCATTCGGCCAGAAACACAATGGCCCCCAGCGTGCTGGGAGGCCTATATAAATACGGGGAAGAATTCTTAGCCAGCCTGAACCGGGGCGGGAACTACCGCCTCGACCTCGATGTTGAACCTGACCTCCTCACCTACGAGCAGATGGCCCATCTCGAGCACCTGGTTCCAGCTCAGGCCCCAGTCCTTGCGGTTGAGCTTGCCCTCGGCACTGGCGCCCACGCGGGTCAGGCCCCAGGGGTCCTTGACCACGGGGGTGAGCTCGGCCTCGAGGGCTACCGGCTTGGTCACGTCGCGAATGGTGAGGTCGCCCAGGATGCGGTAGCGGTTGGAGCCCAGGGCCTCGATGCTGCTGCTGACGAAGCGCAGCTCGGGATACTGCTCGGCGTTGAGGAAATCGGCGGAGCGCAGATGCCCGTCGCGCTGGGGCTCGCCGGTCTCGATGCTGCTAGCGTCGATGCTCACCTCGATTTTGCTGGGCCTGCCCTGCTCATCGGCCTCGACGCTGCCGCGCACCTTTTTGAACTGGCCGCGGACGGTGAAGATGCCCATGTGCTTGACGGCAAAAGCTACGGTGGTGTGGCTGGGGTCCAGGTTCCACTGCATATTTGCTCTCCTCGTGTCGGCGAATTGCGTGCTTCATCGCCTAAATCGGATCGTAATATAGAGCGCTTTGATTTGTCAAGTGATTAGATCGACAAAGCAAAATGTGCTATGCTAAGTCGACTATGGCCAACCTACCCCACGACCCCGGCCATCGCGCCTTTTGCCCAGTGCACGAGGCGATCAACATCTTGCAGGAAAAGTGGACCCTGCACATCATCCGCAGCCTCCTCGATGGCCCCAAGGGTTTCAACGAGCTCTCGCGGGCGGTAGGCGGTTGCAACCCGGCGACTTTGGCCCAGCGGGTGGAAAAGCTGGTGGGGCTGGGCATCCTCGAGAAGACCGTCCACTCCACCATGCCTCCCCGCACCAGCTACGCTTTGACCGAGGCCGGTCGGGCCCTGCAGGAGGTGGTCGAGGCCATCGACCGTTGGAGCCGGCGATTCCTCAAGGAAGCAGTTGCCTGATCCTGGTTCAGATTGCTCCTGGTTCACTCATCTTATAACTTCCTACGCTTTGTAGGTATTCGTACAACAGTTGAAGTGTAGCGGGTGTAGCTTGATCCCATGCTAAAATCTGCCGAGCGCCCTGTGGAGCAACTGCTCGAGCTGATGGGGCACAAGGGGGTTTTCACCATCCTGCACAGTTTGCAGGGCGGCCCACTGCGCTTTGGCGTATTGCAACAGCTCACCAACCTCCCTCCCCGCACCCTTTCCTTGCGCCTGAAAGAACTCGAGGAGCTGCGCCTGATCAGCCGCACCGAGTACAACGAGGTTCCACCCCGCGTGGACTACGCCCTCACCGAACGTGGCCGGGGCCTCAAGCCCGCGCTCGAGGCCCTGGCGCAGTGGGAATCCAAAGTTCCTCGCTAGCCCTTCAGCAAATCCGCAGCACCTGGAGGACGATGAAGTCGGAACCCTCGTTGTTCTGCGGGTCTTTGGCCTTGAGCCGCAGGCGCAGGGTGTCGTTGACCTCGCAAGTGCTGTAGGGGATGCTGTCGATGGGCCTCCAGTCGCCATTGGACGCGGGGGTGACGGGGTAGGTGTTGGCGCCCTGCCCGGTGTTCGGGTCGTAGCCGGTGGTCACGTCCCAGGCCAGCGTGACTGCCTCGCCTTCGGGGTCGGTGGCGCTTCCGGAGAGCTTGACCACCTGGTCGGGCCCGATGGTGATGCCATTCTGGGGGCTGGTGATGTCGACCACAGGGGGCAGGTTGGCGGGCGGGTCGACCACGCTGATGTTCACGGAGGCGCTGGCGCTAGCGCCGTGGGAGTCGGTGCCGGTGAGGGTGAGGGTGCGGGGGCCGTTGGAGGCGAAGCTCATCGCAAGATCACAACCCGTGCCCAGGGTGGTGCTCCCGTCCTTCCAGACCATGCGGGAGCAGGCGAGCTGGTAGCTGGGTTCGTTGGGGTCGTAGCTCACCCCACGCGTGGCCGAGTACGCCCTGTTTTTGGCCTTCGACAAGGCCGGGGCCATTACCGGCTCGGCGCAGTTGTGCAGAACCGACGCATGCAATCCTTATCGCTTGATCTGGGTTTTTAGGGCCGCAACTTCGGCTTGCAGCGAGTGAAGGGTTGCAAGTTGAAGCTCCAGCTCCTGCACCCGGGCCTCGAGGGCCCTGTTTTGGGCTTCCAGTTTGGTGTTCAAGCCCTGAATGGCCGCCAGCGCCACCCCTTGCGCATCGGTGGTGTTGATGCTCTTATCGCCGTCACCCAACCTAAAAGCAGCGTAGAAATCCTGTGCCGAGGGGCCCATCTGGCGGGTCTTGGAGCCTTTCATGTTCCAGGTGGTGATGGGCATTTTGGCCACCGCTTCCAAAACCTTTGTTGCGTCCACCGGCTCGAAGTTCTCTTTGAGGTTTCGGTCGGAGGAGCAGGTCCAGCCGGTAGTGCCCGCTTTGAAGGAGCAGACCGCCGTGCCCGCCTCGAAGTAGGCCGCGAAACCGCCCCCCGTATTGGATCCCGCAACAGCCGCGTGGTCAGGACTGGTAGAGACCCCCACCACCGCATCGTTGCCCGAGCTGCTGCCGAACACCCCGACCCCGCTAGCGGCACAGCCGCCTACCGCATACGTTCCGGCACAGGAGGTTCCCCCCAGGGTGCCCACAACGCCTCGGGTGGTGCTGTTCCCCCACACCCCGATACCCAGCCCGCTATCGCCGTAGAGTGCGCTGCCGGTGTCACTAATGCCGCGCACTCCATTGCCGCTTACACTGCGCCCCAAAACCCCAACACCGCTGCTCTCGGCGCACCCGCCCACCCCAAAGGTGCCGGCGCACGACAGACCCGGATCACCCTGCGTACCCACGATACCTCGAGCGGTGCTGCGCCCCAGCACCCCGATACCCCCGCCGCTGCTCACGCTGCTGAGGGCGTTGCCAGCAGTATTGACTATCGAGAGGGCGGTTGCACTAGAACTGCTGAGACTCAAGGGAAGCGAGATTTTGCTGGCGGTAACCGCACCGTCTGCAAGCTTGGCATTCCCCACGCCGCCGTCTTTAACCGAGAAGGTGGTGCCCACAAGCTGGAGGCTGGTGCCATCGGCGGTGTAGCTCGTGCCAGGGCTGCCTACGATGTCGTCGGCCCAGGTCAGGCTGGAACCCTGGAGCTTCAAGACCTTGCCATCGGCGGGGGTGCCCTCCACAGCCAGGCGCGAGACCCCGATGGGGGCCTCCAGGGACTGCACTGCGGCTTTGAGGGTGCTGAAGTTAGCATTGACCTCTGCCGACTTGATGGGGTCTCCGGCTTTGAAGGTAAGCAGGTCGCCTACCGCCAAGCCAAACAACCCCCCTGCCGTCAATACAGCCCCCACCAGAAAAAGTTTGTTGTGTTGCACAGAAACCTCCTCTACTGCCATTTGGCTTCGTCCCACTTTGCGCTGTCCCAGTAGGCGGCGCTCGAGCCATTGCCTCCGGCGCCTCCACAAGCCGCCAAGCACAGCAGCAGCAGTACCATTCCGTAGCAACCCAGCTTTTTCATATCTTCCTCGAGCCCCCGCACAGGGGCACATTTGCACTGCCTTAAGGCTCAGTCCATAGCCCAGTACATGGTTACCCGATATTTGCCCTTGTGTCCCACAAACTCCACGTCCTCCTCGGGGGTCATCCGCTGCCCGTTCCAGCTATGATCCGGGCTGGGGATGTCGAGCACCTTCACGGCGGGCGGGAAGATGTCGTCGCCCATCCAGCTCGAGAAGGTGGAAATAAGGTAGTTGCCGACCTCCTTAACCTTTTCCGCCGCAAAACCCTTGATCAGGTCGAAGGCCTGGGGATTTAGAGCAGGCGCCGACGTTGCAGAGGTCTCGCTTGAGCCAAGTACCGTACCGCGCGGTACGGATGGAGTCAGGGTTCCACCCCCACCCCGCCGAACGGTGCCGCCCCCCACCCGTCCCAGCGCTGCATCCAGGGCTGCCGGGTTTAGCTTGGCCCGAAGGTCGTTGGCCAGGCGCTCGAGAAAATCGTTGCGACCATTCCCGGTATCGTGCTCGGCCAGCACCAACGAGGCCACCACCACCTTGGGGTAGGGGTAGACCAAGGGGTCACCTAAGTCCTGGATCACCAGGTCGCGCATCCAGTGCACCGTCTCGCTGCTATCGAAGTTGTTGCCCACCAGCTTGGAGCCTGAGGTGGTGACGGCGACAGACTTGTTGGCGTTGATGAGGGCGAGCACCGCCCCCAGGTAGATTTCATCGTTACCAAACTTTTCCGCCCAACTACCGCCGGTCTCGTCTACGCAGCGGACTCTGGGAATGCTTAGTGCGATCCTTGCCATGGTTTTCTCCCTTGTGTGCTCGCTCCAACGCTTCTTACTTCCACGAGTGAGGAGCGTCTACAAAGCTGTGTTTCCTCTCCAGATGCCGAAACCAATCGTTAGTGCAGCAGAACCACCCCCATTCCCCAGCCAGACTCGAGCGCTACCGCATTGACGTGAGGAAGCGCCTCGAGACGGATCAGCCAGACCTGCTCGGCCCCCGAGAAGTCCGGCTCGTCGGGGTCGGGCACGTCCATCTCCAGCAGCAGCTTCTCGCCCTCGAGCGAAGCCCGGAAGATGGCGATGGCGGTGGGCTCGCCGAGCGCTCTCAGAAGCCCCCGAATGCCCCCGCCGAGCTCAGGGGTGACCCCTTGCACCTCGAGGCGCTCCTCCCCGCTGCTGAAGTACCCGTGCAGCTTTCCTTGGGGGTCGAGTTTCAGCTCGAGGGTGCAGTCCACCCCACCGATCTGCCCCGCATAGATGCCCGGCCAATCTGGCGAAAAGCCCTGACTGGCTTCACCTGATGAAACCGGCTTATCCATGACCGCTCTCCTTCCCCTGCGCCCCTCAGGTCTCAATTCAGCCTTGGGGTCTAGCCTGGGGGAGGCCTGGTCAAAAGCCGGTCAAATATGGTCGAGAGCTAAACCACCCTACCCTCCCCGCGAATCCGGGTTATGCGACGGTGTACTATCGGTAACTTTCCTATAGATGCTTCAGGTTGGAGGAGAAGCTGCCTAGAGGAAAGCCTCGAGCCCCGGCAGAGCCTCGCCTACCTCCAAAAAGCGCTCCTGGGCCGCTTTGTACAACCGGGTAACGGCCTTGAGGCTTCCGGAGCGCCGGGTAGCTTGCAGGCTGAGCTGCAAGAAGCTGGTGTCGTAGGGTTCCATCTCGAGCAGGATCTGGGCCAGCCGGGAGGCCTCTTTGGGCTCACGCTCCAGCAAGGCCCTGGCCCCGGCATACAGGGCCTGGGTCAGCGCCTCGCGCACGCCGCCGTGCCAGCCTTCCGCCAGGCGCTCGAGGTAGGGCCCGCGCCACAAGTGAGCATCCCTGCTTTGCAAAAACTCCTCGGCATCGGAGCGGATGGCTCCGAGGGCGTAGCCGCTCGGGGTGCTCCGGATGGCTTCGGGCCCCAGGGTCATGCGGATGAGATGAACCTGTTGCTTGAGCGTGGCGCGGGCCCTGCTTTCCTCTGCCGTGGGGTAGAACACGTCGACTAGCTCGAGGGAGCTCACCTCGGTTCTTCCGGCGATGCGGGCCTCGAGCAAGTAGCACAGCAGCTCCAGGCGCTTCTTGCCCCGGTAGGTGATGGGCTGGCCGCTTTGCTCGAGTTCCACCGCACCCAGCACTTTGAGACAGAGCCCACCTTGGGAGGCAATTTCATGCGGCGGCTGGGACGGGCTGGCCAGCGCTGGGAAGTAGCGCAAAGCCAGCTTGGCCGGCCCCAGCAGGCCCTGGGATACGAACCAATCGTAGCGCCTGCGGGCTTCCTCGAGGTTGCCGGTGATGCGGTCTGCTTCCAGGGCGAAGCGTTCGGCCAGTTTGCGTTCTTGTTGTCCGGCGGAAGCCGCCTGGATAGCCTCGAGGGCTTCGGCCAGACGCCCATTGGCCTCCAGGGCCAGGCCGTAGGCAAAGTAGGCATCGGCCTGCTTGCCGCCCTCGCCGCTGCACAGGGCTAGGCACTCCTGCGCGACCTCCAACGCTGCCGAGGGGTTGCCGAGCTGGCTGTGAGCCCGGCTCAAGTAGGCCAGGCTCGAGGCCAGGAACTTGGCGTCTTGGTTCTCCTGGGCCAGCTCGCGCGCGGCCTGGGCGTGTTTGTGTGCCAGGATGGGGCCGTGCGGCGGCTGCCAGGTCAGGTAGAGGCGGGCCAGCTTGAGGTGGCTCTCGGCCTGCCACTGAACCTGATGGTGCTGGTACAGCAGGCCTTGAGCCTCGAGCATCAGCACCTCGGCCTGCTCGAATTCACCCTCGTCGGCCAGCATGTCGGCCAGGCGAAGCTGGACGACCGCGTAGCGCATGGTTTCCCCCGACTGCATGGCGAGGGTTCTGGCCTCTTGTAAGCAGCTTTTGGCCTCCTTACGCAGCCCCAAAGCGCTATGGGTGCTGGCGTGATTGAGCAGGCCGGCGATGGCGGCTTGTGCCGAGCCCGTGGATTTGGCTAAGGCGATGAAGCGCTCCTCGCTTTCCAGCGCCTGGACATGGCAGCCTCGATAGCTCTGGATCTGCCCCTGGAGGTTGAGCGCCGTGAGCTGAAGGGCCGGAGGTAGCAAAGGGGGGCTGGGCAGTTCCCGCAGGATGCGCTCTGCTGCGTCAAGCCTACCCAAGAAGGCCAGGCAGGAGCCCACCTGGAGGTGGGTTCGGGGCCTGGCCCTGGCCTGATAGTCGGGCCGTTGCTCCCACAGCTCGACGGCCTGCTGCCAGTGACCACCCTGGCCCAGGACGTAGATTTGGGTCTCCCACCAACGAAGCGCGCCATCCTCCGCTGGGGGAAGCTGCCGGAGCGAGGCCTCGGCTTCGTGGATGTGCCCTTGTATCGCCAGCAACTCGGCCAGCAGCAGCACCGCCTCCGGGTTGGGCGGGGTGGCGGAAGCCGCGATTTCGGCCATCTGGATGGCTCGAGTGGGGTTTGTGCCCTTGAGAAGCTGGGCGGCTTTGAATGCGCGCTCGGCCCGCTCGAGGCCGCTGCTCCACCTCACCGCCTCCGCCAGCCACCGAGCCTGGCTCGGCCTGTCCCCCCGAGCTTCTGCGCTTTGTGCGGCGGCCTCGAGCAGCCTGAGGGCTTCCCCAGGTTCCAGGTGGGCCATCTCGATGAAGCGAGCTGCCTCTTCAGGCTGCTGTGCCAGCGCCGCCAGAGCCCGACGGGCGTAGATCTGCTTGCGTAGGCTGGGGATCTCCCGCTCGGCCACTTCCTGAATCAGTGGGTGGGCAAAGCGACCCTGCAGCAAGACCCCCTTTTGGCATAGAAGCTGCTGGATGTGGCCCAGGGTTGGGCCATCTACACCGGCCACCCTGGACCACAGCGCTTCAAAAGTTTCGCCGTGGAGCCTGCTGGGTAGTATGGCCCGCGCCTCCAGGGCGGCTTGCAGCTTTGGGGTGTCGGCAATCCCAGAGAGTAGCCGGGCGATCAGCGCTTCTACGCTCACGGGAACGAAGTCATCCGGGGGCTGTCTCCAGTGCCAGCGCCGGCCGTCCGACCAGAAGTAGCCCTGCCGGGAGAGGTAGCGCCAGAACTCCAGCGTGAAGAGGGGGTTCCCCTGCGCGCGGGAAAAGACCCACTCCAGGCCCTCCTGGGGCAGCTCATGTGCGGCTTCGGCCTGGAGCAGATGGTCCGACTCCACCTGGCTCAAAGGCTCGAGGCGGTAGCCTTTAAAAGGCTCGAGGGGTTCGCCGCGGCTGGTGACCACAAGCCCCACCCCCCGCAGGCGCAGGACGACTTGGGCAAGCTTTTGGATCAGCTCGAGGCGCTCAGGGCCGGCTTTGTGGAGATCCTCGAGGTGAAGCACGAAGGGGGCCAGGGCGTTCAGGGTGGCTGCCAGGGTGGCTGCTAGGGTGGCTACCGGCAGGTGCTGGCCCTGCAGGAGCTGCTGACGCTGGGCCTCGGTCCAGGCGGGTCGCCTGGGAGGCCGGGGGAGGGAGAGGAGCAGGGCTTTGTCGGGAAGGGTGGCGTGCAGGCTCAGGCTCTGGCAGGGGGTCTCCCGCAGCAGGGCCTGGGTGGTGAAGGTCTTGCCCACCCCGGCTTCGCCCCACAGCCACAGCACCCGGCCCGGGCGCCTGCAGAGCACCGCCCAGAGGTGCTGCCTGAGCTGGGTGATGACTTCCTGGCGCACGCCGCTTCCCACAGTTGAAGTGCATCGTACAAACCCTGCCGCTACACTTGCGTTAACATCGTACCCCCTCTCCTCCGGTGGAGAAGAGGGGGCCGGTGAGCGAGGTTTTTTAGAAGTCCATGTCGCCACCCATGCCGCCGGCGGGGGCAGCGGGGGCTTTCTTCTCTTCGGGCTTCTCGGCCACCACGGCCTCGGTGGTGAGGATCAGCGAGCCGATGGAAGCGGCGTTCTGCAGGGCGGTACGGGTGACCTTGGCGGGGTCGACGATGCCGTAGGCCATCATGTCGCCGTACTCACCGGTGGCGGCGTTGAAGCCGTAGCTCTTCTCGTTCTTGCTGAGGAGCTGGTTGACCACCACGCTGCCCTCGTAGCCGGCGTTGGCCGCGATCTGGCGGGCGGGCTCCTCCAGGGCCCGCAGCACGATCTTGGCGCCGGTGGCCTCATCGCCCTCGAGCTGCTCGAGCAGCTTCTTCACCGCGGGCACGGTGCGCAGCAGGGCCACACCGCCACCGGGCACGATGCCTTCCTCCACGGCGGCGCGGGCGGTGGAGAGGGCGTCCTCGTAGCGGTGCTTCTTCTCCTTCAGCTCGGTCTCGGTGGCTGCACCCACGCGGATGACGGCCACGCCACCAGCCAGCTTGGCCAGGCGCTCCTGGAGCTTCTCCTTGGCGTACTCGCTGTCGGAGGTCTCGAGCTCCTTCTTGATGCCGTTGATGCGGGCGTCGATGTCTTCCTTCTTGCCCTTGCCGCCCACCACGGTGGTCTCGTCCTTGGTGATGCGCACGCGCTCAGCACGGCCCAGCATGGAGAGGGTGGCGTTCTCGAGCTTGAAGCCCAGCTCCTCGGAGATCACCGTGCCGCCGGTCACTGCGGCGAGGTCCTTGAGCATCTCCTTGCGGCGGTCGCCGAAGCCCGGGGCCTTCACGGCGGCGACGTTGAGGGTGCCGCGCAGCTTGTTGACCACCAGCGTAGCCAGGGCTTCGCCCTCCACGTCCTCGGCGATGATCAGCATGGGCTTGCCGGTCTGGGCTACCTGCTCGAGCACGGGCAGCAGCTCGCGCACGTTGGAGACCTTCTTCTCGGTGATCAGGATGTAAGGATCATCGAGGCTGGCCTCCATGGTGTCGGGGTTGTTGACGAAGTAGGGCGAGATGTAGCCCTTGTCGAACTGGTACCCCTCCACGAAGTCCAGCTCGGTGTCGAGGCTCTTGGACTCCTCGACGGTGATCACTCCGTCGCGGCCCACCTTCTCCATGGCATCGGCGATCAGGTTGCCGATCTCCTGATCGTTGTTGGCCGATACCGCGGCCACCTCGAAGATGGCTTTGCGGTCGTTGACCGGCTCAGCCATCTCCCGAATGGCCTTGATCGCCACGTCCACAGCCTTGTTGATGCCGCGCTGCAGGGCCAGCGGGTTAGCTCCGGCAGCCACGTTCCTCAGGCCCTCGCGCACGATGGCCTGGCCCAGCACGGTGGCGGTGGTGGTGCCGTCACCGGTGATGTCGTTGGTCTTGGAGGCGATCTCGATGAGGAGCTTGGCCCCGATGTTTTCCAGGTGATCTTCGAGCTCGATCTCCTTGGCTACGGACACGCCGTCCTTGGTGATGGTGGGGGAGCCGAACTTCTTCTCCAGCACCACGTTGCGGCCACGGGGGCCCAGGGTCACTTTCACGGCGTTGGCCACGGCGTTGGCCCCGCGCTCGAGGGCGCGACGGGCAGCCTCGTCGAAAACAAGCATCTTAGCCATATCAAAGCTCCTTTCAGTCGTATCGAACAGCGTTTAGTGAGCATCAAGGGCTGGTTTGGCTCTTAGCTCCAGGCCCCTGACCCTCGACGATTTAGATCACAGCCAGCAGGTCGCGTTCGGAGAGGATGATGTACTCCTCGCCGTCGATCTCGATCTCGGTGCCGCCGTACTTGGCGAAAACCACGGTGTCGCCTTCCTTGACCTCCAGGGGCACCTTGGTGCCGTTGTCCAGCACGCGGCCCGAGCCCACGGCGATCACTTTGCCCTTCTGGGGCTTTTCCTTGGCAGTGTCGGGGAGCAGGATGCCGCCCTTGGTGGTGGCCTGTTCTTCGATGCGCTGGACCACAACACGGTCGCCCAGAGGCTTGAGTGCGGTTTTGGTCGCCATAATTCCTCCTTTGACAGTTATGGGTTTAGAGTGTCAACCCGAGATCACAGTATTAGCTTCGGACTCCCGCTTGTCAAGGGTCAAGGCTATGAACTTGAGTGCTCCACAGTCAAGTTTGTGAGTGTATGCATATTCACATGCCGCTGCCCCACCGCTGGCGCAGGGCTTCGTAGAGCAGCAGGGCCGCCGATACCGAGACGTTGAGGCTGTCGGCCTGGCCTTGCATGGGTATGCGCACGGCGAGCTGGGCGGCCTCGAGCCACTGGGGGCCCAGGCCCTGGTGTTCGGGGCCCACGGCAATGGCGACCGGGCCCCGCAGGTCCACGTCCCAGTACAGCCGCTTGGCGTGGGGGGTGGCGGCGACGAGGGTGAGGCCTCGAGCCTTCAGCCAGTCCAGTACTTCGCCTTCGGAGGCGGCCACCGTGGGCAGACTGAACACCACCCCGGTGCTGTTGCGGATTACCTGTGGGCCGTAGAGGTCCACGCCCCCCACCGCGATCACCGCGTGGGCCCCGGCGGCGTCGGCGCAGCGGAGGACGGCGCCGAGGTTGCCCGGTTTTTCCAGCCCCACGCCGATGAGCACTAGGGGGTTGGGAGGGAGCCTCAGCTGCTCGAGCGAGCGCCGGGGAAGGCGGGCGACGGCGATGAGGCCGGCAGGGTTCTCGCGGCTGGAGAGCTTCTTGAGCGGGGCCTCGGCCAGGGCGAGGCACCTGAGACCTTTGCCATGGGTCAGGGTGCGGTGGAGCGCTTCCTCGTCGGGGTGCAGCGGGCCGTCGCGTACGAGCAGCAGCTCGAGTTCGACACCCGCCTGCAGGGCTCGCTCGATCTCACGGGCTCCTTCGATCAGGAGCCGGCCCTCCTGCTCACGCTCCCGGCGCCCCATCAGCCGCGAAAGGGCTTTGATGCGGGGGTTGGCGGCGCTGGTGATGAGCTCCATGCCTCAACTCTAAGCCTCGCCGAGGCTCAGGGCTGCCCCCAAGGCGGTGGCCCAGCCGCTGTGAGGGGGGATGAGGGGCCGGGGTTCGACGAGGTAGAACTGCCAGACCCGCTCCAGGGCCTGCCGCAAAGGCTCGAGGTCGGGCAGGTGGCCCACGATCACGATGCGCTCGAGCCCGGCAGCCCTGGCTGCGTTGAGCGCGATCACCCCGATCACCTGCCCCACGATGGTGAAGAGCCCGGCGGCGATGTCCTCTCGGCTGGGGGGGTGCTCCAGCTCGGCTACCTTGCCGAAGTTCACGGCGGTGGCCGAAGCCGGCAGGTGCCCGATTCCCCCGCCGATGGCGTCGGCCAGGGTGGAGTCCACGCCGCCGGGGTCTCCGGCCTCGGCCAAGCGGGCGAGCTCGAGCGGGTCGGCGGTGCCGATGAGCAGCCGGGAGAGGCCCAGCAGTGTGCCGCCCCCGACCGCGCTGCCGGTGACGTGCTCGAAGCTACCCTCGCGGGCGGCGATCATGGCGGTGCCGGTGCCCGCCGAGACCACCAGGGCCCGCCCCAACCCCGCCAGCGCCAGCCCTCCGCGCCCGATGGCCTCGGCCTCCCCGACCTTGTGCACCCGAACCCCCCCGACCTGCTCGGGCAGGTTGCGGTGCAGGCCGCCGGTGGTGGCGATGGCCGAGAGCCGGGAGAGCTCGAGGTTTTGCGCGGCCAGGACCTGCTGGAGCACTTCCAGCCGCGCAGGCCCGGTGTGGTGCAGGGTCCACCGGCGCACCATGCGCTCCCCTTCGACCAGTACCGCGTCGGTGTTGGTCAGGCCGAAGTCGATGCCGAGTTTCATGGGCCTGAGCTTACCGCATCGGCTTGGCCTCCGCAGAGCCGATGCCTCGCGCACGCGGCTGCGCGGCGTACGCAGCCCGTTTCCCACGGCCTCAGGATAGCGGCTGGAGTTCGACCCTCGCCCGGATGACGCGGTAGCCCTCGAGGCCAGCCCTGAGCTCGAGCCCGACCCCGTGCAATGCGGGCAGCTCCTCGAGCATCTGCGAGACCCGCAACAGCAGCTCCTGCAGCGCATCCAGGTCGGCCTTGCCCTCCAGTGCCCGCAGCATCTCCGAGGCGTCTTGGTTGGAGAGGGGGGTGATGCGCACGGCCAGCAACTGCGGCCCCAGCGGCAGGTCGGTCAGGCTCAGTGAGATCACCGGGCCGAAGAGCTCGTCGTGACGCACCCCGAGCTCCAGCGCAAGCCCCTCGGCTTGGGGGGCCTGGGGGATGGCGAAAATCTCCAGCAGGCGCTGGGTCTCCTCCGCCGTGAGTTCTCCTTGGCGACCTTGCAGCAGGGCGCGGGCGGCCTCGAGGTCGGGCCCGAAGTCGGGGAACTCGCCGGTGGGGTGGCTCTTCCAGCGAGCATAGGCCACCGTGAGACCCAGGGCTCGCGCCGCCGACTCGGGAAAGCGGTATACCGGCACCTGTTCCTCGCCCACCCGGAAGAGCACCTGGCTTTTGGTCATGAAGCAGGCCAGCGCGGTCTTGGTGCTGCCGGCCTGACGGGCCTCCAGCAGGGCCTGGCGCAGGGTCTCGGCCACCGCGAGCGGCTCGGAGAAGCCCATGGGCACGAAGAGGGCCATGACGCTGTCGTACTGCGGGTCTTGCAGCACTTGGCGGGCGGTCTGGCCGAACTCCTCGGGGCCGGCCACCGAGCCCAGATCGTGGTGGGTAACCTCGAGGCCCATGGCTCGCAGGGCTTCGACGGCCAGGGTGCCGGGGCCGCTGGCGTTGGAAACCAAGGCCACGTGATGGCGGCCATCCGCCCGCACCGCGGGCGCGGGCTGGTGGGCCAGCAGCGCGGCGGCGTCGAACATCTCCTCCAGGCTCTCCGCCCGCACCACCCCGGCCTGGGCGAAGAGGGCCTCCACCACCGGGTCGCGCCCCGGACGCACCACCACGATGGGCTTCTTACGCCCCACCCGTCGCGCCAGCCGGGCGAAGCGGCGGGGATTGCCGAAGGACTCGAGGTACAGCAGAATCAGCCCGGTTTCGGGATCGTCCTCCCAGAACTGCAGCAGGTCGTTGCTGGAGACGTCGGCCTTGGCCCCCAAGCTCACGAAGCTCGATAGGCCCAGCCCCATCTCGCGGGCGTACTCGAGCACCGCCAGTCCCAGCGAGCCGCTTTGCGAGGAGAGGGCGATGTTGCCATGCTCGGGCATGGGGGTGAGGCCCGCGGCGAGGCGCACCTCGGGGTGGGTGTGGATCAGGCCCAGCGAGCCCGGCCCCACCAGCCGCATCCCGTAGCGGCGGCAGACCTCCACCAGCGCGAGGGTGGTGGAGCGCTCGAGGCGAATGGTGAGCACCACCAAGGCCCGTACCCCGCGCTGTCCACAGGCCTCGGCTGCCGCCACCACCTGCTCGGGCGGGGTGGTGAGGATGGCCAGGTCCACGGGGCCGGGGATGGCCTTGACCGAGGGGTAGGCCAGGATCGAGCCCACCACCAGCACTTCTCCCGCGGCAGGGGAGGCCGCCGGGTTGACCGGGTAGACCGGCCCGGCGAAGCGGTTTCTGACCAGGTTTTCCAGCACCCGGTAGCCCACGCTTTGGGGGTCGCGGCTGGCACCCACCACCGCGACCCCGCGCGGCCGGAAGAAGGGGTAGAGCGAGGCCAGTGTGGCGATTTGGTCGCGCCACTCGAAGCGGGCCACGGTCTCGGCGCTGGGCTCGAGCTCGAAGCTGACCTCCACCTCCCCGGCCTCGTTCTCGGTGTGGACCTCGAAGCCGCTGCTGCGAAAGACGTCGAGCATCTGCCGGTTTTCCAGCAGGGTGAAGGCGTGAAAGCGCCGGATGCCCCGGCGGGCGGCGATGAGGGCCAGGCGCTCCAAAAGCAGCGTGCCCAGGCCCTTGCCCTGGTACCAGTCGTCCACCAGGAAGGCCACCTCGGCGCTGTCGGCCCCCGGCCCCTCCGGCACGAACTCCCCAGTGGCGATGATGCGCTGGGGGTCGCCCGCAAGCACGATCAAGGTGAAGCGCTCCTCGCCGGGCTTCTGCCTGAGCAGCAAATCCACCGCGGCCTCGGGGCTGATCTCGGAGAAAAAGCGGTATTGCCGGGCCTGGGGGGAGAGGCGGCTGAGGAAGTCCAAAAACAGCCCCCGGTCGGCGGGCGTGGCCTGGCGCAAAAAGGCGGTGCGGCCATCCTTGAGGATCACCGGCCCCGACTCGAGGCCGTGCTGCGGTGTGGGTGCTGGGTAGTAGCGCTCAGGCATGGGATCCTCCTCCGTATTTTCCAGGGGATGCCCGGGCTTCACAACCTCCCCGCTTCCTGCTTCCCGCCCCATCCAGTAGCATGGCTCCATGCTGCGCCTAGAACTCAGCAATCTGGATTCGCGCCGTATCGGACCGCAAGGCCTTGACTTCGATGAGGCCCTGCGGACAAATAAGCCTCGGCTCGAGGCTGCTCGCGAGGCCCTCTGGGGCCGCAAGGACGACCCCGCCGAGTTTTTGGGTTGGATCGACGTGCCCGAAGATACCCAGACCCTGCGCGAGGTGCTGCGCTACCGCGAGGCCAACGGTTGGGTGGAGGATTTCGTGGTGCTGGGGATCGGGGGTTCGGCGCTGGGAGCGCAGGCTGTGAACGCGGCTTTGGGCAAGGGGCCGGTGCGCTTGCACTTCGTGGACAATGTCGAGCCCGAGCCCATCCTCGAGCTGCTGCGCTCGCTGGAGCCGCGCAAGACATTGGTCAACGTCATCAGCAAGTCGGGCTCCACCGCCGAGACCATGGCCGCTTTCCTGGCCTTCCGGCGCTGGCTCGAGGAGGCCCTGGGTGGCGGCTGGAAAGAACACGTCGTCGTCACCACCGACCCCGCCAGGGGTATCCTGCGTCCCTACGCCCAGGCCGAGGGGCTCACCGCCTTCGAGGTGCCCCCGGCGGTGGGCGGGCGCTTCAGCGTGACCTGCCCGGTGGGTACGCTACCGCTGGCCTTCGTGGGGGTAGACCTCGAGGCCTTCCTGGCGGGCTGCCGCAAGGCCAACGAAACCGCAAGGGCCGAAGTCGAGGCCAACCTGCCCGCCCAGAGTGCCCTGGTTCACCACCTCCTGAGCCAAAGGGGCAAGAACATCAACGTCTTCATGCCCTACTCCACCCGCCTGCGCTATCTCCCCGACTGGTTCGTGCAGCTGCACGACGAGTCGCTGGGCAAGGCCGTCGACCGCGAGGGAAATGCGCTTCGTACAGGTACCACGGCGGTGCGGGCCATCGGCACCACCGATCAGCACGCTCAAGTGCAGCTCTTTCGTGAGGGGCCCCACGACAAACTCATCACCCTCGTGCGTCTGGAGAAGCCCACCGAAGACCTCGAGATTCCCGCCGTGGCTGGGCTCGAGGCCCTCGACTACCTCTTTGGTCGCAGCTTCTTCGAGCTGCTGAGCGCCGAAGCCAAGGCCACCGCCCACGCCCTGGCCAAGGCGCAGCAGCCCAACTTCGCCTTCGTGCTCGAGCGCCTCGACGCCTACACCCTGGGCTGGCTGATGCAGCACCTCATGTGGCAGACCGCTTTCCTGGGCGAGCTGTGGAACGTCAACGCCTTCGACCAGCCGGGCGTGGAGCTGGGCAAGGAGTACACCTACGCCCTGATGGGTCGCAAGGGCTATGAGAAGCTGGCCGAGGCGTTGAAGACGGAAGGTGTCGAGTGAAAACGGAGGCGCGCTAGCGCCCTCCGCTACGCGGATAACTTCGGCCCGGTCAGTTCGTCACCGAGGGGTGGCGAACTGATCGGATCTGGTATTACGAGTTGTTGACCTCCCCCACGTCCCAGTGCTCGGGCGAGCGCCAGAGGTTGGAGATCAGCAGCTCGCGCATGGCCAAGAACTCCTTGGGCATGCGCTCGTAGAGCTTGATGAAGAGCTCTTCGTGCGAGAGGATCTCCCTGAGCCACAGCTCGCGGTCGATGGCCATGAGCTCCTGGAACTGCTCCTTGGAGAAAGCTAGGCCGCGCCAGTCCATGTCCTCGTAGCGGGGCACGTAGCCCAGCGGGCTCTCGGTGGCGTAGCCGCGCCCATTAGCCCGCTCGACGACCCACTTCAAGACCCGCATGTTCTCGCCGTAGCCGGGCCAGAGGTATTTGCCGTCCCTGTCCTTGCGGAACCAGTTGACGCTGAAGATGCGCGGGGGGTCTACGACCCGGCGGCCTATGTCCAGCCAGTGGTTGAAGTAGCTGGCCATGTGGTAGCCGATGAAGGGCAGCATGGCGAAGGGATCGCGCCGTACCTCACCGATCTGGCCGAAGGCCGCCGCGGTCATCTCCGAGCCCATGGTGGCACCCAGATACACCCCGAAGCTCCAGTTGAAGCTCTGGTAGACCAGGGGCACCACCGTAGCCCGGCGGCCCCCGAAGATGAAGGCCTTGATGGGCACCCCATTGGGGTTTTCCCATTCAGGGTCGATGGACGGGTTTTGGTGGGCTGGGGCGGTGAAACGCCCGTTGGGGTGAGCGGCTTTGCGCCCAGAATCGGGGGTCCACTCCTGGCCCTGCCAGTCGATGGCCCGGGCCGGAGGTGGGCCGTCCATGCCCTCCCACCACACGTCGCCCTCGGGGGTGAGGGCCACGTTGGTGAAGATGGTGTTGGCCCGGATGGTCTCCATGGCGTTGGGGTTGGTGCTATAGGAAGTGCCCGGAGCCACCCCGAAATACCCGGCCTCGGGGTTGATGGCGTAGAGGCGGCCGTCGGGGCCGGGCTTGATCCAAGCGATGTCGTCGCCCACGGTGGTTACCTTCCAGCCTTCTTCTTGGAAGGGCTTGGGCGGGATCAGCATGGCGAAGTTGGTCTTGCCGCAGGCCGAGGGGAAGGCGGCGGCGACGTAGGTCTTCTGGCCCTTGGGGTCCTCGACGCCCAGGATCAGCATGTGCTCGGCCAACCAGCCCTCGTCGCGCCCGATCACGCTGGCGATGCGCAGCGCCAGGCACTTCTTGCCCAACAGCGCGTTGCCGCCGTAGCCCGAGCCGTAGCTCCAGATGGAGCGCTCCTCGGGGAAGTGGACGATGTACTTGACGTCGGGATTGCAGGGCCAGGGCACGTCGGGCTGGCCGTCCTTAAGCGGCATCCCCACGCTATGGACGCAGGGTACGAACTGGTCACTCTCGCCCAGCACCTCGAAGACCTGCTTGCCCATGCGGGTCATGATCTTCATGTTGACCACCACGTAGGCCGAGTCGGTGATCTCGATGCCGATGTAGCTGATGGGCGAGCCCAACGGCCCCATCGAGAAGGGCACGATGTACATGGTGCGCCCGCGCATACAGCCGTCGAAGAGCTTCTGCAGCGTCTCGTGCATCTCGCGGGGGTTGACCCAGTTGTTGGTGGGCCCGGCGTCCTCCTTATTGAGGCTACAGATGAAGGTGCGGTCCTCCACCCGCGCGACGTCGGAGGGGTCCGAACGCGCCAGGAAGGAGTTGGGCCGTAGCTCCGGGTTGAGCCGGATGAAGGTGCCCTTCTCCACCAGTAAGTCGCACATCTGTTGGTATTCCTCGTCGCTGCCGTCGCAGAAGTGTACGCTGTCGGGCTTGCACAGCGCCACCATCTCGGCGATCCACTGTTTGACTCGAGGGCTCTTGACGTAGCTGGGGAACTCGAGGGTGTCTGCGCTAAGGGTTGTCATACGATCACTTTACCGTCATCTGTGACTCTACCCCCCAATCCATATAGCTGGTTTACTTAGTAATAAAGGGCACTTTCCTACGCGAGGGCTATCCGACGATTGGCTAGGATTATCCTGGTTTGTATGAGGATCCGCCTTCGCGAGAACGCCTCCATCGCCATCGACCTGCCCGAGGGGACGCTGCTGAGGGTAGACGGGACAGAGCAGCGGCTCGAGCGGGCCAAGCTGGCCCTGTGCCGCTGCGGCCACTCGGGTAACAAGCCCTTTTGCGACGGCACCCACAAGCGAGTGGGCTTCGAGGCGGGAGGGGGGGAGCTCGAGCTCAGCGAGTTTGGGACGGGAGGAGAGGGAGGGTAAAGCCGGGGTCCTGCGTACGACGTAAGGCGTGCGATCCCATCACAACGGATCATCCTGTACCACCAACGTCTTGAGGTACAGCGACTCCGGCACGTGCAGGCTCCAGGGGTGGTCGCTGGGCTGGTAGGTTACGCCCTCCACGCGCAGGCGGCGGTGCTGGTCGGCGGCGGCGCGGCGGGCGACCTCGAGCAACTCCTCCACCCCCAGGTAGTAAGCACAGCTCGACAGCCACACGTAGCCCCTGGGGGCCAGCAGCTTCAGGGCTTGGCCCACCAGTTCCACCAGCAGGCGCTTGACCCGGGGCAGCTCGTCGGGCTTCTTGACCAGGGTGGGGGGGTCGAGTAGGACGTGGTGGAAGGGCTGGGCCTTCTTGGCGAGGTCCTTGAGCACCTCCAGCGCGTCCCCGGCGCGGATATCCACGCTGAGTTGGTGGCGGCGGGCCGCGTTGTCGAGCACAGCCAGGGCGTCGAGGTCCTTGTCCACCGCCAGCGTGTAGGCCCCGGCCCGCGCGGCCCGCAGGGCGAAACCACCTACGTAGCTGTACACGTCGAGCGCGCGCTCGCCGGGTTTGACCCGGCCCTCGAATAGGCGGCGGTTGTCGCGCTGGTCGAGGTAGAAGCCGGTCTTCTGCGCCAGGGCGAGGGGGATGGGGAAGACCAGGCCGTCCTCCTCGACCTCGAGCACTTCCGGCACGCTACCGTGGATCACGCCCACCTTTTCCGGCAGGCCTTCCTGTTTGCGGGCCTCCACGTCGGAGCGCTCATAGACGCCGCTGGGCTGAGCGACCTCGAGCAGCGCCGGTAGCCACACCTCGCGCAGGGCCTCCATGGCCCGGTTGCGCACCTGCACCACCAGGGTTTCCCCGAAGCGGTCCACCACCAGCCCCGGCAGCCCGTCGGCCTCGGCGTGGACCAAGCGGTAGAAGCGACCCAGGTGAGCCCGCTTGGACTGGGCGACCTCCAGGCGCTTGCGGAAGAGGGCCCGGTCGAGGTTGCCTCGCTCCCAGCGGTAAATCCTCAGCGCCACCCGGCTCTTGGGGTCGAAGTAACCGGTGGCCGTGTACTGTCCCTCGGCGTCGTACAGCTCGGCGACGCCCGCGGCGGGCGGGGCCTCGGCCAGCTCGTCGGCGAACACGCCGGGGTAGTAGTTGCGGACTTTCTTCTCCTTGCCGGGTTTGAGGACAGCCTTCAGCACCCCCCAAGGATAAGACCTCGAAGCACCCCTTGCTTTGCCCGGCGCACGGCCCACGACGACAAACCGGGGCCCCGAAAGACCCCGGCCACTGCGGCTTTGTTGGTGGGCCGTGCAGGACTTGAACCTGCGACCAAGAGATTATGAGTCCCCCGCTCTGACCAACTGAGCTAACGGCCCAAACCCTCGCCAGTTTAGCGGTTTTGCTGCTCAGGCTCAACGCTTTAGCGCTGGGGTGGGGGAGGGGGGTGGCGATCTTGTCCGGTGATCTGGTCCTCGAGCTCCCCGATGTAGGCCGCCAGGGTGTTCCCGGCCTTCTCCAGCTCGTCGATGAGGGTGCTCTCGGACTGGGCGAAGCGCTCGTTGATCTGCTTCCGCAGGGTCTCGAGCTCCTCCTGGATGAGCTTCTTGACCTCGACCAGGCGGCTGGCCTCGGCGTCTTCGGCCTGTTTGCGCAGAGCCAGGATCTCGCGGGCGTACTTCTTGACCTCGAGCAAGGCCGCTACCTCGGTCCCGATGGAAAGGATGACGTACCAGACCGAAAGCAGGGCCACGGTGATGAGCAGGATCAGACCCAGCGGAGCCTCTACGCGCGTGAAGACGAGTGAGAGTGACTGGGGCGCCGTGATGAGCGACCAGTTGGCCGCGGCAAAGAAGCCCAGCAGCACCAGCACCAGGATGATGAAGATTACGCGTGGCCTCATAAGGCTCCGTCGGGATTATACCAATACCAACTGAAAGCCCAATGCCGTTAGGCGCAAAGCGCCTTTGACGGGGGGATTGGGGGGATAAAAACTCCCCAAGGATCGCCGCGAGCCTTTCGGGCATTGACCACCGGCTGTCGGCACTGTTTGCAGCTGGGTGATAATGGCGAACATGAAAGCCTTGATGCGCTTGTGGGCCGTGCTGATGGTGGCCCTGCTGGCCCTCGCCAGTGCGGCTAAAGTTCCTGTCACCTTCACCTACGACCCTCCGGTGGGCCTCGAGGTGCGCTCGGTGAGCCTGCGGGGCAGCTTCAACAACTGGGCCGAGCTGCCCATGCACAAGCAGGACAACGGCACCTGGATGGTGAGCGTGGAGCTCGAGCCCGGGGTCGTGCAGTACAAGTTCTTCATCAACGGGCAGTGGCCGAAGAACATGTGCGACGATCCCACCTTCGGCACCCCGCAGGTCGACGCCGAAGCCCAGGGCTGCGTGGACGATGGCTATGGCGGCTTCAACGCCTTCCGCGAGATTCGGCTCGCGGCCCCTCAGCCCGCGGGGGGCGAGAGCACCGAATTGGCTTTCGAGCACGATCCCTCGGCGGTGCGCTATGTCTCTGAGGCGGCGGGCAGGCTCTCGATACGCTTTGAGGCTCGAGCGGGTTCGGTGAAGGAGGCCTTCCTCGAGGCCGGAGGGCGCTACCCCATGCACCGGCAACTAAGCTACGGGGACCTGGAGATCTGGCGGGCTGCCGTTCCGACTTCCCTGGGTGAGTACCGCATCCGGGTGGTGGACTCCGGCGGCCAAGAGCAGAGCTTCGGCCCCTTTAGCCCACCACAGCGGCCCTTCGCGGCGCTGGACTGGGTGAGCGGGCGGGTGGGCTACCAGATCTTCCTCGAGCGCTTCGCCAACGGCGACCCCTCCAACGACGAAAAGGCCCTCGTGAGCGACGAGTACAACTTCAACCAGGCCTGGAACAAAGACCCCGGCGCCCCCAAGCCCTTTGTCTCCAAGTGGAGCGATCCGCCAGCGGGCGACCACTGCTGCCACCAGTATTTCGGCGGCGACCTGGCGGGTTTCCTCGAGAAGCTGCCCTATCTGCAGGAGCAGGGCGTGAGCCTGGTCTACTTCAACCCCCTCTTCGACTCGGGCTCGGCCCACGGCTACGACACGCATTCGTACCTCGAGGTCTCGCCCAAGTTCGGCGACAAGGCGCTGCTGAAGAAGGCCCTCGACGAGGCCCACAAACGCGGCATCCGGGTACTCTTCGACTTCGTACCCAACCACACCGGGCTGGGCTTCTTCGCCTTCCAGGACGTGCTCAAGCGGGGCCGCAGCTCGCCATATTGGAACTGGTACTTCATCAAGAGGTGGCCCTTCGTGCCGGGGGACGCCAGCGCTTACGAAGCCTGGGGTGGCTTTGGCAGCCTGCCCAAGCTCAACACGGGCAACCCAGGGGTGCGCCGCTACCTCATCGAGGTGTCCAAATACTGGCTGCGCTTCGGCTTCGACGGCATCCGGGTGGACGTGGTCAACGAACTGATCGATGCGCACAGCTTTTTTGCCCAGTGGCGCCGAGAACTCAAAGCCCTCAAGCCCGAGGCCTATCTGGTGGCCGAGATCTGGCAGCGCGATGCGAGCTGGCTTCAAGGCGACGAATTCGACTCCTTGATGAACTACGCCATCGGACGCGACGTGGTGCTGCGCTACGCCCGCGGCGGGGCGCTGTTTGGCGGCAGCCGCATGCTCGGTGAGCTGGCCCGCGTCTACGCCACCTATGCCGAGGCGGTGGCGGCGATGGGCTTCAACCTCATTGGCTCGCACGACACCGCCCGCATCCTCACCGACCTGGGCGGCGGGGGCCTGCGCGACACCCCCTCGGCGGAGGCGCTGGGTCGGGTTCGGCTGGCTGCGGCGCTGCTGTACGCCCTGCCGGGGGTGCCGGTGTTCTTCCAGGGTGACGAGTGCGGCTTCGGCGGCGAGAAGCCCAGTAGTCCGCCCTACGACCTGCAGCGCTACCCCGTGCAGTGGGACCGCTGCAAGCCCGACCTCCAGGCCCACTTCAAGCAGTTGGCGCTGCTGCGCAAGGAGTTGCCCGCACTCAGCAGCCCCATCTTTCGCACCTTCAAGGGCGATGGACCGGTGATGGCCTTCCTGCGCGGCGAGCCCGGCGAGGGCGAAGTGCTGGCGGTGTTCAACAACTCGACCGACCCCGCCCGACTCGAGCTTCCCGCCGGCGCCTGGCGCGATGGGCTCGAGGCCCGTACCTACCGAGGCGAGCTCGAGCTAGCCCCTTTGGGCTGGCGCTATTTGGTGCGAATGGGGGGCGGGGAGCGGTAAGCCGTAAGGGATGGCCAAGGGTCGAGGGCCGATGCGTTTGGCATCTTGCGTACGACGTATGACCCGCACCCGGCGCCCAGCTATCGACCTGTCGTTCAACATTCGGTATAACCCTGTATACGGCGTAAGACATACGGCGTATACCCCTGCCGGCCAACTGCGATAAACTTACCTCATGGCTTTGCCCAGAGAACATACGCAAAGCGTAGCCTCACAGAGCATCAGCGATGTCTGGCCAAGCCTGCTGGGGGTGGTTCCCTTCGGGCTGATCACCGGGGCGGCGGGTGTGAGTGCTGGGCTCAGCGTGCTGCAGACTATGGCCTCGTCCCTGGTACTCTTTGCCGGGGCCGCGCAACTGGCAGCCTACCAACTCATGGGCTCCGGTTCGCCCGTACTGGTGGTGGTCTTAACGGTTGCCGTGGTCAACCTGCGCTACCTGATGTACAGCGCCTCGCTGGCCCCCTACTTGGCTGGATGGAAGTTGGCGTGGAAGGTCACGGGGGCCTACATCATGGTGGATCAGCTTTACGCGCTGTCCCTGCACCGCTTCCGAGAGGAGCGCTTCTCGAGCCCCCTGTCGCGCTGGGTCTACTACATCACCGGCTCTGCCCTCACCTGGGTGGTATGGCAGGTGGCCGTGTGGATTGGCGCGGGGCTGGGGGCCAAGGTTCCGCCCTCCTGGTCGCTCGATTTCGCCATCCCCCTCTCCTTCATGGCGATGGTTTTCGCCTCGATCCGCGACCGTCCGACGGCAGCAGCGGCCTTAGTGGGCGGGATTTCGGCGATGTTTGCGGCAACCCTACCCTACAACCTCGGGTTGATCGTGGCTTCCCTGGCCGGGATCGCAGCGGGGATGTGGCTCGAGCGCAAACGCTTGTCCTGATGGAACGCAGACCCCATGAGCGAGCCCATGATCTGGATGACCATTTTGCTTGCTGGCCTGGTGACTTTTTACCTGCGCTACTCCTTTATTGGCCACTCCCAACGGATACAGACTCCCGAGTGGTTCCGGCACGCTTTGCGTTTTGTTCCTGCGGCAGTGCTCTCGGCGCTGGTGTGCAAGGCGCTGGTCTACTACGGTGGAACGCTGCAGATGACACCCTCCAACGAGCGCCTGCTGGCAGCGATGGTGGCGGCTGGGGTAGCCTGGCGTACCAAGAACGTGCTGTGGACGACCGTGACGGGAATGCTGGCCCTGTGGGTGCTGCAGGCGCTGGGGCTGTGAGGGGGACCGGGAAGCGATGCGTTTTCGCCTGATGTATGACGTACGATCCACCTAGTGATCTATCTCCGGCAGATAGGTCTTCCACGCCTCCGGCATCTGAGGTAGGTCGGCCACGAGGAGCAGACTGTGGCGGGGGGCCATAGGGCGCCTGGCCAAGCGCATGTTGGCCTCCTCGGGGGTGCGGTTCTTCTTGCGCAGGTTGCAGCTGCGGCAGGCAGTGACCAGGTTCTCCCAGATGCTACGTCCGCCGCGGCTCTTGGGCACTACGTGGTCAATCGTCAGCTCGCCCCCGCGCCGCCCGCAGTACTGGCAAGTGTAGCCGTCGCGGCGCAGGATGTTACGCCTGTTAAGCGGTAGCCGCCCCGGAGGGCGGCGTACCAGACGTTTCAAGCGGATGATGCTTGGAACAGGGTAGGGCTGCCCTGGAGTTCGCAGGAACTCCCCGCTTTCCTCGACCACGTCGGCAGTGCCGTTCATCACCAGAATTACCGCACGCTTCACGCTGGCGAGCCCTAGCGGTTCGTAGCCAGCGTTGAGCACCAGAATGCGCGGCAGGTCTAGGTTCATGTTTACAAGATACTGCATTTGTGTCAGGAACCAACGGTCGCGCTCACCATGTGAAGACGGGGGCTCGAGGGAGGGGGAAAGCTGTACTGCCTCCTTTTCTGCTGGCTAGGGGTGGCTACCATAGAGCGGTATGGGACGCCTGATTCGTGGGCTGGCTGCAGAAGGCAATTTGCGTGTGCTGGCCGTAGAAAGTACCGACATCGTAGAGGAGGCCCGGCGGCGGCATGGCCTCTCCGAGACCCCCACCGCTGCTTTGGGCCGGGCCTTGACCGGTGGAGTGCTGCTGGCCTATTTGCTCTCCAAGACCCCTAAGGAGCGCATCGCCTTGCATTTTCAGGGCGATGGTCCCATGGGCGGACCTGTGGTCGAAGCGGCGCCCGATGGCTTGGTGCGGGGCTACGTAAAGAACCCCACCGTGGAACTACCCCTGCGACCGGACGGCAAGCTCAACGTGGGTGGGGTGGTGGGCCGCGGGTCGCTGAAAGTGGCTCGAGCGCTCAACAACGGTGAGCTGTACGAGTCGAGCCTCGAGCTGGTTTCCGGTGAAATCGCCGAGGACCTGGTCCACTACCTTTGGCAATCCGAGCAGATCCCTTCGGCCTTGCTGCTGGGGGTGCGGGTCCACGGTCAGGGCGAGGTGCAGGTGGCCGGAGGGGTAGTGATCCAGGTCATGCCGGGCTGTCCTGATGAGGTCATCGGCAGGCTCGAGGCCAACCTGGCGGGGCAGCTCAGCGTCACCGACCTGCTGCTCTCGAGGGGCCTGGAGGGAACGGTGCAGGCGCTGATGCAGGGGCTCGATTACGACCCAACCGACCTCGCAGCGGTGGGCTTTAGCCAAGGGCACATCCCGGTGCGTTTTGGCTGTCGCTGCACCCGCGAGCGGGCTATGGCCTCGCTGGTGTACTTCAGTTCTCAGGAGCGTGAAGAGATGATCGCCGAGGACGGTGGGGCCGAGGTGGTGTGTCACTGGTGCGGGCATAAGTACCGCATCACCCCCGAGGAGATTCGCTCCTTGCCTCTGAGCGAAGCGGAGTCGCGGGAGATTCCTAAGGCGTGAGGTTGTAGGCCATGCGTCATACGTCCTGCGCCGTGCGTGAGATGCCAAGCCCGCCCCTCCTCCTTCACCCGAGATCTGCCTCGCGCGGCGGATGGCCAGTGCCCCTCTTTCCTGTACCCTATCGCTGTGAGAGCTGCCCCCAGCCTTTACCGGCTGATCAAAATCGCCCGCATCGTTTTGCCACTGCTGATCGTGCTGGTGGTGGTGGTCTTTGAGCTGGCCCTGCGGACAGACCAAAACGATCAGACCTTCTGGATTCACCTAGGTTTCTACGCTTTGGTGGGTCCGCTGGTCACCTTCATGACGCTGGAGTGGATCGCCTTGCAAGTGCTCGAGCGCGAACGCGTTCAGCAGGCTCTGGAGCAGGCCAATCGCCGTCTGGAGGCCGTGGAGCAGGTGACCCAGCGGGCCCTGAGCGCCGAGAACCTCGAGGATGGCCTGAGAAAGGTGGCCGCTCAACTCGCACAGGCGGTGGGGGGTGCGGTGCAGCTGACCCTCGAGGGTGTGCGGGCCAGCACCCCGGACTTTTCCGCCGGGCGTAAGACGCTGAGCTTTGACCTGCCGGGGCTGGATGGCCTGCTCGAGGTGCAACTGCCCCGCCACCCCACGACAGAAGACCTGGACTTCCTGGAGCTGCTCTCCAGCGAGGTGGCTGGGGCTTTGGGCAATGTGCTCTCGCGTACGCGGGACCTACTCACCTTGTACGAGGTCGATGAAGCGCTGCGGGCCGAGGCCAACTTGGACAAGATGCTCGAGCGGCTCTTAGACCGCATCCTCTCCTGGGCCTCTGCCGAGGAGGGCGCGGTGTTGTTGCTCGACGAGGGGCATCTGCTCAAGTCGCAGGTGCGCCGGGGGCTCGACCTACCCGCTTACGCCTTTTTGCCCGAGGGGCCCTGGAAGAGCGCGCTCGAGGCCCCCACCTTCGTGCAGGAGGACGTGCTGGCCCTGCCCCTGCGCGAGCAGGAGCCGGTGGGGGTGCTGGTGGTCAAGGCCGAAGGGGAGAATCTGCGGCAAAAGCTGCCCTTCCTACGCTTCCTGGCCGCGCAGGTGACGCTGGTCGTGCGCAACGCCCAGGCTTACTTGCGCGCCGAGGAGCTGGCGTTGGGCGAGGAGCGCAACCGCATTGCCCGTGAGATTCACGACGGTATCGCCCAGGCCCTGGCGTTCATGGCCCTCAAACTCGACCTGGCTGAACGTCTGCTCAAGAGCGATCCGGAGCGGGCCCTGGCCGAGATCGCGGTGGTCAAGGAGACCCTGCGCTCGCAGATTCGTGAGGTGCGGCGCAGCATCTTCGCGCTGCGGCCCATCGACCTCGAGCGCTACGGCTTTCTCGAGTCGGTGCGGCGCTACGCCAACGCCTTCGCCGAGCAAGCGGGTTTCCGGGTGCGACTGGAATTGCCCGAGCACCTGGGGCTCTCTCCGGCCTCGGAGTTGGTGTTTTTCCGGGTATTGCAGGAAGCCCTCACCAACGCGGCCAAGCACGCACGTTCTTCCTTGGTGCACGTGCGCCTGAGCCCACTGGGCGAGCGTGGAGCCCGGCTCGAAATCCGCGACAACGGCAAGGGTTTTGTCCAGGGCCAGAAGGCCGGAGGGATGGGCGGCTTTGGCCTGACCCAGATGCGCGAGCGGGTCGAGGCCAGGGGTGGTCAATTCGCTGTGGAGTCGGTGGTCGGCGGCGGAACTACGGTGCGGGCGGAGTTGCCATATTGAACTGGCGTGCGAGGGGCCGTAGATCCTGGGTTCGTTCGACGTAAACTCTAAGGGTGTTCAGCGCAGCAGTACTTGCAGGTGGCCAATCCCGGCGCTTCGGGCAGGATAAGGCGCGCTTCGTCTTTAGGGGCCGTCCGCTGATTGAGTGGGTGCTCGAGAGCCTCTGCGAAGCCAGCGAGCGCATGATCGTCGCCAACCGCGCTTACCCCGAGTTCGGGCTGCCCGTTCTGGCCGACGTGAAACCGGGGGGAGACGCGCTGTCGGGGGTCTACACCGCGCTCTATCACGCCAAGCAGGAATGGGTGGCGGTGGCGGCGTGTGACCTGCCGTTTTTGAGCCGTGATTATTGGCGCTTGCTGCTCGAGCGGACCCGGCCGGGGGTTCGCTTGGTGGCCGGAGTGTCGGCTGCGGGCTTCGCCGAACCGCTGGCCGCGCTCTACCACCGCAGCCTGCTCGAGGACATAGGGCGCCGCCTGAGCGAGGGGCGGCTGCGCCTGCAATCCCTCTTCGAGGAGCATTCCAGTGTGTGCTTGCCCTGGGGGGAGCTCGAGGTGCGCTTTGGCCCCGAACTCTTCCTCAACGCCAATCAAATCGAGGACCTTCCTCCGTTTTGAAGTGGATTGAGCCGACGAGCGATGTGCGTGGTGGTATTATACCGGATTCAAAAAGATAATCACCCAAACCAAAGACCTTCAGAGGCTATCTTTTTGAATCCTAGAGCACTCCCTTCGGTCGACCGCCCCGCCTTGGCGGGGCGGCGTTCCCATTCGGGAACGAACTGACCGAATCTGGTATTAGGAAAAACGACAGGGAGCTTGTCTCATCGCATGCAGTGTAAATTACCGCCTACAACTGCCTATTGCTGTAGGCGGTATTGGTGCGAACTGGTATCAGGCCTGGTTTTCAGCCACCGGCTCCGGGATGGGGCCGTGGGTCTCCTCGTACTTGGCGATGTTTTCGGCCAGACTGCGCAGCAGTGCCTTGGCATGCTGCGGACTGGTGATGATGCGGGAGACCACTATCGCACCACCCTGGGGTTGCAGGGCGGCGAAATCGAGGAAGAACTCGTTCTTGGTGTGGGCTAGTAGGGCCAGGTTGGCGTAGCGGCCAATGGCGGTTTCCTTGTCAATGTCCAGACGTAACTCGTTCACGACAAAGCCTCCTTCAGGCGGGGGATGCTCTTCTTGAGCTGGAACCGCGCCCGCCCAAGGCTCTGCATGGAATCCAGCAGCACTACCAGCAGATACCCTTGGGTCAGCGGAACCAACAGCAACGGACCCTCGGGGTACTCTACCATGACCTCCTCGACCTCACCACGACCCAGCTCCTGGGAGAGCGCTCGAGCCGAGGCCAGCGCCGTCGAGGCCGAGCCCCCCAAAAAGTCCAGGTCGGCACCTCCCTCGCTGTGGGTGCTCTCGATCACGAAGCCGTCCTCGGCGACCAGTGCGGAGCCCAGAACCCCCCGCACTGCCTGGAGTTCGCTCAATACCTCTTGTAGCACATCTCCTCCTCAGATCTCCTCGGCCAGCCGCAGGGCCAGCCTGGTGAGTTCGTTGCCCACGCTCTTGCGGTCGGCGCCGCGCTCGAGCAAAGCCCCCAGGCAATAGCCCTCGAAGACCACTGCCAGGATCTCCTGGTCGTCGGTGGCGAGGGTGAAGCGGCGCAACTCCCCGCCGAGCTGCCGGGCGGTGCTGCCCATGGTCCGGGTGAGGTTGGCAAGTTCGACTGCCAGAACTTCTGGGGAGGGCCCGCCCCGTCCTACGCTCTCGATGACCAGGCCGTCGCTTCCGGTCAGGACAGCGCGGCGAATCCCCAATGACATCAGGCTATTCAGCATTTTCATGGCTTGGCCTCCCCCGGCCAACGCCGGTACTCACGTAAAGGGGCAGAGTCCAAACGACCATACCTGCTCAGGGTAACACAGCTCCAAGCGGTGTTCCCGCGCAACTGCACATGCGCTTTGCCTCCCCCGCTGGGCTCATTCGGCCAGCTTGCGGCGGTTCTCCAGTGCCCGCGCCAGGGTGACCTCGTCGGCGTACTCGAGGCTGCCCCCCACCGGCAGCCCATAGGCCAGACGGGTCGCGACGATGCCGCGCTGGGCGAGCTGCTCGGCCAGGTAGCCGGCGGTGGCCTCACCCTCCACGGTCATGGAGGTCGCCAGGATTACCTCCTGGACCTCAGCGCCCAGCGCCTCGGGGCTTTGTGGGTTGAGGCGCTTGAAGAAGCTCGAGAGGTTGAGCTGCTCGGGGCCGATGCCCTCCAGCGGGTTGAGCGCGCCGCCCAGGACGTGATAGAGCCCACTGTACTCGCCAGAGCGCTCGAGGGCCATGAGGTCGTTGATGCCCTCCACCACGCAGATGATGCGCCGATTGCGCTCGGGATCGGTGCAGATGGGGCACAACTCCTCCTCGGCCAGGTTGCCGCAGATGGGGCAGGTGTGCAGGCTCTGGGCGGCCTCGAGGGCCTGGAGCAACTCCTTGGCTGCTCCTGGCTGCTGCACGAGGTGAAGCCCCAGCTTCTGGGCGCTCTTGGGTCCCACGCCGGGTAGTCCGGAGAGGGCACGAATGAGCTTGAGCAGGCGTTCAGGGTAGCGCATAAAAGTGAAGGCAAAGGTCAGGGGTCGGTGGTGAAGTGGCCACTTTGAGTTCCCGCGGGGAGCGTCAGCCACGCCAGCAGGCTCAATTGGTTCACGCTGAGGTCGCCCATGATGGGAAGCTTCCCGCGGGATACTTTAGAACATCCCGCCCAGCATCTGACCGATGCCGCCCAGCTCGCGGCTCATCTCCTTCTCTTGCAATTCCTGGGCTTTTTTCTGCGCATCCTGGATGGCCACGAGCAGCAGGTCCTCGAGGGACTCGAGGTCGCTCGGGTCCACCGCACCCGCTTGCAGCTTGAGCCCCACGATCTGTCCGTGGCCCGTGGCCGTGACCTCGACCAAGCCGCCCCCGGCGGAACCCTTCACGGTCATCTGGCCTAGCTTCTCCTGCACCTCAGCCGCTTTTTTCTGGGCCCTCTGGGCCTCTTTCATGAGCTTTTGAAGGTTCATCACGCCTCCGCACTGCATTATAGGTGAGACTGGGGGCTGGGCTGGGGTTTGGGACTGGGGATGCCCCCCGTCAGGAGCATCAAGGCCGACACCCCGCTCACCACCAGGCCCGCCAGCAGGAACACGGTGGGAGATCCCAATATGGGCTCGAGCAGCCCTGCCAGCAACGCCCCGCAGATCACCGCCGTATCCATGACCGCGAAGAAGGCGGCGAAGATGCGCCCGCGCAGGGGATTGGGGGTGTGGCTTTGCAGGATGCTGCGGGCGGGAACCAAGAAGACCTGGTTGAAGACCCCGCTGATAAAGAGGGCAGCCAACACCCAGGCGAACGCCGGCCACACCCCCAAGGAGGCCTCGAACAGGCCGAAGACGATGAGCCCTCCGAAGAACAGCTGCTCCCGGCGGAAGCGCTGCACCAGCTTCGGCACGATCAAGGTACCCAAGACTGCACCCACCGCCAGCGCCGACTCCATCGCTCCGAAACCCGGTGTGCCGACTTTGAGCACCTTTACGGCCATCACAATGCCCAGCACGCTCTCCACCGAGCCAAAGCAGGCTGCGGTGAATAAGGTGGTGACCGTGCGGCGGATGGCCGGGTTCTTCAGCAGGTGCTCGGCGCCCTCGCGGGCGCGGCTCCAGTAGCTCTGGCCCCCGCCCCCGGCCGCGGGCAGGTCGGGCAGGCCCCGCAGGATCACCGCCGAGATCAGGTAGCTCAGCGCGTCGAGGAGGAACACGAGCTGAGCCCCCACCGCCGCCACCAGCACCCCGGCCACGCCTACGAACACCACCTCGGAGATGCGCGCGGCAAAGATCATCAAGCTGTTGGCGCTGTCGAGCTTAGACTCGGGTACCAGTTCGGGGATGGCTGCCTGGGCGGCAGGGTCGAAGATCTTGCTGAGCACCTCGATGCCGAACACCAGCAGCAGCAGTGCTGGCAGGGAGTTTACCCCCAGGAAGGGAATCAGCAACACCAAGAAGGCCCGGCCCACGTCGCTGAGCACCATGAGCTGCTTGCGGTTTTGGGTGTCGGCCCAGGGAGCCAGCATGGGCCCCACCACCGCCGAGGCCAACAGTTTGACGATGAGCGCGAGCGATACCCACAGGGTGTTGCTGGTCAGCAGGTAGATGAACGCCAGCAGCGCCACCCGATGCATGCGGCTCCCTGCCTGAGAAACCAGCGCGGCCAGGAACAGGCGGCGAAAGTGAGGGAGTTGCAGCACCCCTTGCATTTGCGGGTCAGTATACCCGCTCACTCGGAATAAACTCAAACATGGCTATCGAAGGCAACGAAGGTGTGGGCGATGCAAGGGCCTTCCCGCGCCAGCACCGCGCTGCCTTCGGGTAGGTGCCACACCAATAAGTCGCTCAGGCGGCGGGCCATCACCCCTGGGGCCGAGACGTACACGGCCTCACCCTCCTGCCGCAGCGAGAGCACCAGCGAGCCCACCTTGAGGCTGCTGGGTCCGTCACCCAAGGTGGTGCTACCTAAGCTGTGGGTTTGGGTCTGATTGTTTGGGCGCTGGCTGAGCCAGGACGTGAGTTCCTGAACCATCCGCTCGGCTTCTTTCTCCAAGGCCAGTCCCAGCCCCACTTCGCGCATCAATGCGGGCCAGTCGCTCGAGCGCTCCATGCGTGAGCGTACCACCTCCAGGCCCTTGCGGGCGAAGTCTTGCAGGGCTTCCGGAGAGGCTTCCTGGTAGCGGGTGGCCTTATCTGGGGTGAAGTCATGGTAGGTGATGGGGCCTTTGAGGCGGGCGGAGAAGGCCCGCAGGAGGCGCAAGTAGGCGAAGGCTTTGTCCGGGCGCAGCAGGTAGGCCAGCACCCGGCCTTCGGCCAGCAGGGACGACAGCAGGGCTTCACCCCTGGTCTCCAGCCGCAGGTGAGCGTACTGACCCCGCCGGATGGCCCATAGCTCGAAGCTGCCCCAGGGCACCGCCAGGGGTTCCACCTCGCTCAAGGGATATTCGCTGCCATTTACCACCAAGCTGAACTCGCCACCGGTCTGGGTTACGGTGAACTCGGCGTCCCAAGCTTTGAAGGAGCCAGGTACCAACCGCAGGGTGAGGCCGGGTAGGTCGTTGGGGATTTGCTGCAGGCTGAGCTTTGGGTCCAGGCCCAGCCAGATCTGTGCGGGCAGGGTGGGGGGTTGGGCCTCGCCCTTGGGATAGGGCAGGAGCTTCTGCAACAGCTCGAGCAACTTCTCGGCAGCCGCGCTGAAGGCTTGCCGATCCTGCTCCATGACCATTGCCAGGCGGCGGTCCTCCAGGCTCTGCTCGCGCAATCGCTGCTCGAGCTGGCGAATTTGCGTGCTGGTGAGGTTGTGTCGCCGGGCCTCCTCGAGGCTGCGGCGCAACACCTCCTGCGAGATACCCTTACCTCCGCCGTAGCGCAGGGCCAGCCCCTTATCGATGACCCGGCGCAGGAAGCGGCGCAGATAGGGGAGGGTCTCCTCCGAAGGGAGTTGGAGCCGTTCGGAGAGGGTGTGGGCTTCGCGCACAAGCTCGAGGATGAGGTTGCGCCCCACTTCGGTGTCCTCGAGCCGCACCAGGGGGTCGGAGTAAGCGGGGATCGGGTGGACGATCTCGAGGTGGGAGAGGTTGTAATCCTGCTTGAAGTAGGGGGTGGCTGCGTAGGACTCGAGGTTTTGCAGCACGGCATAGGTCAGGCGCAGGGCCTCGCGCTTGCCGATGTTGAAGTGGCGCATCTGGCGGGTGATTTCGCGGGCGGTGCGCTGCCAGTACACCGCCTCGGCCAGCTGCTCGAGCACCGCCCGCTCGGGGGTGTCGAGGCTGGGTTCGTCCTCGACCACGATGCCCCCGAGGTCGGCTTCGATGGCCGGCAGGTGCTCTTCGGGCTGGCCTCGCAGGCTGCGGTACTCCGCGTCGATCTGGCGGAAGCGGCGGGCGAGGGTAGGGGGGAGGTTGCTCTGCAGGAGTTGTTGGCGCAACCGGACCACGCTCGAGCGGCCCCCCTTGGGGTTTCGGCCCTCGAGCAAGTCAGCCACCTTGTATTCGAAGAGATCGAGTAATTCGACCAGGCCCGCTTCCATCTGTAGCGTATTATAAAGCCCGAGATGCGGGGTTCCAGGCTGGAAATTGCCAGCGAGTCGAACATCGGCAGGAAGCGAAGCCTCAACGAGGACTTCCACCGCACGCTGGTGGTGTCTTCGCGCATGGGCAACCTAGCTTTGCTGGCTGTGGCCGATGGTATGGGCGGTACCGAGGCAGGGGAGTGGGCCAGCAAGCTGGCCATCGAGGGGATCACCGAGGCGGTTCGCTCGTATGTGAGCCTCATCGATCTTGGTCGTCCGGTGGTGCCGCTGGAGCGGGTGATGGAAAAGGCTTTCCAGCTCGCCCAGCGCCGTATCCGCGAGCAGAGCATCAACAACCCCGACCGGAAGGGCATGGGCACAACCCTGACCGCCATCCTCATCAGCGAGTGGAACAGCCGGGGAGCCATCGGGCACATCGGCGACTCCAGGGCCTACCGCTATAGCCGGGGGAAATGGGTGCAGATTACCCAGGATCACTCCTGGGTGGCCCAACAGGTGCGGCAGGGCGTGCTCAGCGAGGCCGAAGCCGAGACCCATCCCTGGAAGCACATGCTGACGCAGGCTCTGGGGCTGGAGGATATCCGGCTGGATATCACCCCCTTCACGCTCTCGCCCGGCGAGGTTTACGTGCTCGCCACCGATGGGCTGTACGGCCTGGTGCCCCCCGAGGAGTGGGAACTGGGCAAGGACTTGAAGGCCACGCTCGAGGACTGGGTAACCAAGGCGCTGGTGCGGGGTGGAAATGACAACATCACCGTGATCGCGGCGAGGTATAGATGAGTGTGCTGTTGGGAATTCTGTTGGTGGGCCTCACTTCTGCCCTGGCTTTGCGCTTGCAGGCCAGTTGGTTGCAGGCCACGCTGCTGCTTTTGCTCCTGATTGCCCTGGCTGCGCTTGGCGCCCAGCCATGGGTACTGGCCAGCATGGCGTTGTTGGGCTTCACCACGGCTGTGTTGCCTCGCTTCAACTTCGACCGCCCGCCGATCAATCGCCCCCCCAAGGCCAAGCGTACTAAGCCCGAAAAAAGCCGACCTGCCCCCGTGATTCAAGGGGGGACCGGGCTCGAGAGCACCTACGAGATCCTCGACAAAGTGGGGATCGGTGGTATGGCCACCGTCTACAAAGCTCGCTCCCGCAGCGACGGGCGCATGGTGGCGCTGAAGATCCCGCAGGAGAAGTACGTGGGCGATACGCGCTTCGTGCGGCGCTTCCATCGCGAAGCCGAGGTGCTGGCCCACCTCTCCCACCCCAACATCGTCAAGGTCTTCGACCACGGCAATGTGGGTGACACCCACTTCATCGCCATGGAGTACCTCGACGGCGAGGGCCTGGACCGCTTGATCGAAAACCGCAAGCTCTCCATCCGATCGACCGTGCAGATCATCGCCCGCGTGGCCGAAGCTTTGCAGCACATCCACGCCCAGGGCATCATCCACCGCGACATCAAACCCGGCAACATCATGGTGCTGCGCGGGGCCATCCAGGCCAATGGCGACGTGGACCCGCGCGGGGTGCGCCTGATGGACTTCGGCATTGCTGCGGGCAAGGTGCTCACCCGCCTGACCATCACCGGAGCCCGCATCGGCACGCCGGTCTACATGAGCCCTGAGCAGGCTAAGGGTCAGCGCATCGACCACAAGAGCGACATCTACAGCCTAGGAGTAGTCTTCTACGAGGCGGTGTGCAACCAGCCCCCGTTCCAGGGGGGCTATGAGGCGGTGATCCACCAGCAGATCTTCCAGATGCCCACCCCTCCCAAGCAGGTCAACCCCGAGGTGCCCCAGGCCCTCTCCGACATCATTCAGCGGATGCTGGAGAAGGACCCGGCCAAGCGTCCGGGCCTCGACCAGGTGCTCGAGGTGCTCTCGGGCAAGTGGGAGCAGAATCCCGGACTGGTGGCGTCCTTCTATTTGGGCTTGGCGGTCGAGGCCAAGCGGGGCACCTTGCGGCTGATGTCTGCCGACGGGGTGCTGGCGCGCATGTGGAGTGGGGTGGGCAGTGGCAGGGGCATGTTCCCCTCACCCCCCCTGGCGATGGCCATTGACGGCAACGGCGATTTCTGGATCAGCCTCTACGAGTTCGGCGGGGGGGCCGTGCGCTTGGTGCACTGCTTCAGCCCCGAGGGGGAGCTCAAGCTCTCCATCGCTCCGTATGGCATGAAGTTTGGCGAGGTGCTCTACCCGATTTCGGTAGCGGCCAGTCAGGAAGCGGTTTACGTCCTCGACGCCGAGACCAGCACCATCACCAAGTTCGACCTGGCCGGAAACCCCATCAGGCGCTTTGGGGAGGCCGGTCGCGGCAAGGGCAGCTTCGATACCCCGCGCATGCTCATCGCCGGAAGGCACTACCTCTACGTGCTCGACTACGGCAACCGCCAGGTGCAACGCCTCAGCCTCGAGGGCGAGTACCTCTCGCGCTACGCGTTCCGCCGCAGCAAGGAGACTGCCGAGCTGCGCCTCTTGGGCGGGCTAGGCACCACCATCGACGAGCACCTCCTCGTCTACGACGCCGACGGCCAGAAGATCCGCAAGGTCAGCCTGGATGGCCAGATCGTGGCCTCCTACCCTCTACCGGTGCTCGAGGGCGAGGACGCCTCGAGCCTGGTCGAGATGCGCATGCACCAGGGCATCATCTACGCCGTACGACGGGGCGCCAACCGCATCCACCGCATCCAAGAGAACGGTACACCGTTGGCGCCGCTGGAGGTGTACGCGGCGGTGCGGGGGATGGACTTGTGGTTCAATCCGGAGGAGCCGAAGGACTAGGTTGTACGGGAAATGTCGCTGGCCGATAGCCGCACGCTAGACGCGGGTCCTACGTCGGCAAGGCGGGGGATCCCTTCCACGGGCGGGGAAGGGGAAAGCACAAGCCACAGACCTTTGACTGAGCTTTCCAGTCTGGATCACAGCTCGAGGGCGTAAGATCTGGAACACTTTGGACATGAGAAGCCTGCTGTGGGTTTTGATCCTGTCGATTTTCGGGGTCAGGGCCATCGCGCCGGGTGATTTTGCTCCCTTGCCCAAAGTCACCGATTCCTACGGCAAGCCTGTAGATCTGGCCGAGGTCGCCAAGGCTGGCAAGTACATTGTGCTGTGGTTCTACCCTAAGGCCTCTTCACCGGGCTGCTCAGCTCAGGGCAAGCGCTACGCCGAGCTGTACGAGGAGTTCGCGCGCTACAACGTGGAGATCTTCGGGGTAAGCCACGACCCTGCCGCCGAGCAGTGCGAGTTCATCGAGAAACTGGCCCTCAAAGGAGCCATGATTCCCGACCGTGAGGGCACCCTGGCTAGGGCATACAAGGTCAACAGCTTCTTCGGCTTCTATGCCCGCGATACTTTCCTGATCAACCCCCAGGGCAGGGTCGAGAAGGTATGGCGCAACGTCAACCCCTTCAAGGACCCCGACACCGTGCTGGCCTACCTCAAGGAGAAGCTCGGCAGGTAGGCCGGGTGGCCGACTGCGCTGCGGGCCTCGAGGTCACCGGGCGAGGGGTGGGGTTTGGAGTTCCCGATACAGCTTTCCAAGACCCGGCCCTTGGGCCTTCCCTCGACACCCGGGCTTACGCCCTCTTCGCTGCTGTGATGCTGCACTGGGGCCCGGCCATGCCGCGGTGGCTGGCGTGCGCTCTACCGCCACTGGGCGAAGTGGCTACTGGTGTGGTGGTGCTCCGCGCCGAATACCGGATTCAAAAAGGTAATCCCCCCAAAGCAAAGACCTTCAGAGGCTATCTTTTGGAATCCTAGAGCACACCCCTCCCTGACGGTCGGTGAAAAAGGCGTCTCCCTTTGGTCGGCCGTTCCGCCAAAGCGGGGCGGCGTTCCCGTTCGGGAGCGAACTGACCGAACCTGGTAGAAGAACCCAGCGGCCATTTCCGGGAAGCCGAGAGGTAGCCCCCGGCTTTGTAGGCCATGCTAAAGGCGGCGGGCGGCTTCGCAGGTAGAAGAAGGGCATGAACCTCGTCTGGCACCGCGCTGACTTGCGTACCCACGACAACCCGGCCCTGGCGGCTGCTCTACAAAGCGGACCTGCGGTGGGCCTCGTCGTCCTCGACCCCAATATCCTCAGCCGTACCTCTGCCCGGCGACGGGCCTGGTTCTACCGCAACGTCGCCGCGCTGCGCGAGGCTTATGCCCGCCGCGGTGGAAACTTGCTGGTGCGGTTTGGGCTGCCATGGGAGGTACTGCCCCGGGTGGTGGCTGAACTCGAGGTCCGCCGGGTCTTTGCGGTGCGCAACTCGACGCCCTACGCCCGCTTCCGCGATCGGAAGGTGGAGGAGGCTTTAGCGGGCCGGGTGGCGTGGTTCCACGGCCAGTACGTCCAGGAACCGGGGGAGATCGTTAAGCCGGGCGGCGGTCCGTACACGGTGTTCACACCCTACGCCCGGCGCTGGTGGGCCGCGCCCGAGGTGACCCTATATGAAGCGCCCGAGCGCTTCCCCTCGGTGGCACTCCCGCCTGGCTATGCTCTGGGCTCAGTCCCTGACGAACCCTCCGATGTGCCCTTGCCGCCTGCGGGTGAGGAGGCTGCACTGAGGGCGCTCGAGGCCTTCGTCTCGGAGAGGCTACCGCTTTACCACCAGGCCCGTGACAGGCTTGACGGAAGCGGGGTTTCGCGACTGTCGTGCTACTTCACCTTGGGGGTGCTTTCGCCCCGACTGGCGGTGCAGCAGGCTATGCGGGTGGGGGGCGAGGGCGCTCGCAAGTGGGTCGGTGAGTTGGCCTGGCGTGACTTCAGTGGCGACCTCCTCCACAACTTCCCCCTCATGGCCCACTCGGCCTTCGACCCACGCTGGGACGCCCTGCCCTGGGTCGACGATGCCGAGATATTTGGGGCCTGGCTCGAGGGTCGCACCGGCATCCCAGCCGTCGATGCTGGGATGCGCGAATTGCGGGCAACCGGCTTTCTCTCTAACCGAGCGCGCATGGTGGTGGCACAGTTTGCCGTGAAGCTGGCCCTGTTGCCTTGGCAAAAGTGCGAGCGGGCCTTCCGTGACTTGCTCCTCGATGGTGACAATGCCTCCAACTTGCAGGGTTGGCAGTGGTCCGGGGGGCTTGGGGTGGACGCGGCCCCCTACTTCCGGGTGTTTAACCCCGTCACCCAGGCCCAGACCCACGACCCCAGCGGCGCTTGGCTACGGCGCTGGGTGCCCGAGTCTTGGGGCAGGCCCGAGCCCTATGGGCGACCAGTACTCGACCTCGAGGCCGCTCGCCGGCGTTACCTCGAGGTGGCTAGGCGGATTGGTCAGGCGAGCCCTCAAACCCGAACGTAGTATGGACAAAAATTGTACATAAGCTGAACAGCTAGGCTCATGACGGGAAAGGCAAAGGCTTAGCGCAAGCCCTCGAGCGCGGTGGTCCTTTGCCGACCTGGGGAGCACTTCAGGAGGCAAAAGCATGAAGATCAAGACCTTGCTCGTCGCAGGAAGCCTGACCCTGGCCGCTGTGGGGATGACCCTGACCAGTGCCCAGAACACCACTGCCAATCAGACCATTGCCCAGATCGTGGCCTCAAACCCCAACTTCAGCACCCTGCTGGCAGCGGTGCAGGCGGCAGGTCTGGTTGAGACGCTCTCGGGGCCCGGCCCCTTCACCGTTTTCGCGCCCACCAACGAGGCCTTCGCCAAGATCCCCAAGGCCGACCTCGATGCCCTGCTCAAGGATAAGGCTGCCCTCACCAAGGTCCTGACCTACCACGTCGTGGCGGGCAGGGTGACGTCGGGCGAGGTGGTCAAGCTGAAGGAGGTCAAGACCGTACAGGGCCAGAGCGTGGCCATTTCGGTCAGCGGAGATATGGTGGTTCTCAACGGTAGTTCCAAGGTCACGGCCGTGGACATCCAGGCCAGCAATGGTGTGATCCACGTCATCGATACCGTGCTCTTGCCCAAGTAGCCTAGGCCGCCCCAGACTGGAGAGTGGCCCGTACAGGGGTGGAGGATGCTCGGGGATAGGCCCATGCGCCCCTGCCCACTACCTCGAGGCCCTGCCCTGAATCCACGCTGGGCACGCAGGCGTATGAAGCGATGGAAGCTGGAGATGCGTCTGGTGGTGCTGGTGTGGATGCTGGCCTGTGGAGCGGTGGCCCAGGCCCCGCAGAGCTATAGCGTCGAGGGCAAGGTGACGTACTTTGCCAGCTATCCACTGGGTCGCTGGCAAGGGGTTAACCCCACCGCCAGGGGAGTGGTGCTCTGGAGGGAGCCCGAGGCTTCTGGCCAGGTCTGTGTCGAGCTAAGTCGCTTTGACTCGGGCAACTGGCTGCGCGATGCCGACACCAGGGGGGTCTTCGAAATTGGTCAGTATCCGCAGTCGTGCTTTGAAGCCAGCGCGCTGCGCCGCCTAGAAGGAGAGAGGGTCTTGCTCGAGGGCACCCTCGAGCTTCACGGGGTCAAGAAGCGCATACGGATCGAGGGTCAGCTCGAGGCCGACGGGGCGGCCTACCGCTTCCGGGGCAGCTTCAAAACCAGTTTTAGCGAGTGGAACCTCCAGCGCCCCAGCCTGTTCTTCATCTCGGTAGACGACCCGCTCGAGGTGCGGCTCGAGGCCCGCGCCGAGCCCGTGCGATAGGGCTCAAGCAACGGGAACAAGAAAGCCCCCAAAACTGGGGGCTTTTGGGCGATGTGGGCGTGGTAGCTACTCCTCGCGAGCGGTCTGCATGATGGCGACGTAGTGCAGGATGGTAGCCAGCGAGTTGGCCAGCGCCGCTACGTAGGTCAGGGCCGCGGCGGTCAGCACCGTGCGGGCTCCGTTCATCTCGCGGTTGTCCAGGAAGTTCATGCGCTTGAGGATAGCCAGGGCGCGATTGGAGGCATCGAACTCGACTGGAAGGGTCACGAGCTGAAACAAAGCAGCAGCGGCGAAGAGCCAGATACCAATGCTCATCAGTCCCGTAGCACTGAAGAGCAGCCCGGCCAGAAAGATCCAGGGCCCCAGTGTGCTGCCGATGTTGGCCGCGGGCAGGAGCTGGGCACGAATACGCAGCCAAGCATAGCCCTTGGCATCCTGAAGAGCGTGACCCACTTCGTGAGCGGCTACAGCCAGCGCTGCTGAGGAGGGCGAGGCGTAGTTGGGCTCGGACAGCCGCACGACCTTTTGCATGGGGTCGTAGTGATCGGTCAGGGCTCCCGGCACCGGCTCGACCCGCACGTGGTGCAGGCCGTGGGCGTCGAGGATAGCCCTAGCCACCTGGGCTCCGGTCAACCCGCGCGAGTTGGCCTCGCGGCTGTAACGGGCGTAGGTTCGTTGTAGCCAGAACTGGATAAAAAGCGTGGCGATAAAGACCGCGATCATTAGCAGGTAAGTTGCACTCACCATGTCGTTCCCCCAGGCTGTAAGGTACAAAAAATACAACCCAGCTTCTGCAAGCTGGGTCACGAGCGTTCTGCTGGGGTCAGAACCCTATGAGTCCAGGGGTTGGCTCTTGATGGTAAAGCGCAAAGCGGTGCGCTCTTCGGACTCCAGGTCCAGCTTGACGAAGGCCGGCTTGACCAGCAGGTCGAGGTTGTCCGGGGCGATGTAACCCCGCGCGATGGCGATGGCCTTGACCGCTTGGTTGACCGCGGCGGGCCCAATGGCCTGTACCTCTACCTCACCCTGTGAGCGCAACAATGCGGCAATTGCACCTGCTACGGAATTGGGACGAGATTTGCCGGACACGCGCAACGTTTCCACATACCCTCCTGGGTACTCGCCGTTGAATTGCATTGTAGTTGGGGACATGTTTAAAAGTCAAGGCGCAAATATGCGATAAATACAGCATTTTCTCGGCGGATGAAGATTCTTTTAGCCCTAAAGATTCCAAATAAGGCGACTGTGGCGCTATTTGCTACGCACCGATCAGTATTCCCGGCCCCAGCTAGCTTGACTTGGTATACCTTGGACCGTATACTCACTGAAACCTTTGCATGAGTATGCGAAGGTCCCCCCGCATCCCAACTTGCAGCACAGGAGGCCCCCCTAATGGAGTTCAGGAAGGCATATCCCGACATAGCTATCGGACACGACGCCTGCGGCATCATTGCCATCGCCGAGAAGGCAGGCAAACCCACCCATGCCAACGTGCAGCGGGTGATCGAGAGCCTGTACAGCATGGCCCACCGCGCGGGTCTGATCCGGGGTGAGGGGGATGGTACGGGAATCCAAACCGATCTGCCACGTGAGCTATGGGCAGGCTACCTCGAGGAAGCCGGCTTCGACGGCAACCTGGCCAACAACCCGCGCTTCTTCGTGGGCCACCTCTTCATCCCCAAGAGCAGCGCCGAGCGGGTGCAAGAACTCATGGATCTGATCCGCGTCGAGGGCAGCCGTCGGGGGATCAAGCTGCTGCTAGAGCGCAAGGGAGAGGTCAATTCCAGCGTGCTGGGGCCGGTGGGTAGGCGCACCGAGCCGCTGTTTTACCAGATCGCGGGGCTCTCCACCGACGGCGACGGGCCACTGTGGGAGCTGGGCCTGGTGCTCGAGGAGCGCTTCCCGGTGCACGTGGTCTCGCTTTCGACCTCCTCGGTGGTCTACAAGGTGCGCGGTTCTGCCGAGATCCTCAAGCGCTACTACCCTGAACTCTCGCGGGCAGAGTACAAGTCGGCCATCACTTTAGGCCACAACCGCTACTCCACCAACACCCTCTCCACCTTTGAGCAGGTGCAGCCCTTCGGCCTGCTGGGCCACAACGGCGAGATCAACACCATCGAGCGCCTGCGCCGTGAAGGGCGCTTTTTGGGTATTCCCCTTACGGGTGGCTCGGACTCGCAAGACCTCAACCGGGTGCTCGAGGGCCTGCTCTACCGCTACGCCCTCTCGCTGCCCGAAGCCCTCGACCTTGTCTTCCCACCCGTCGTGGGCGAGATCAAGAATTATTCACCCGCCCTGCAAGATCTCTACATGGCCCTGCGGCAGCGCTTCGGTCCGCTGGCCCAGGGGCCTGCTGCCCTGGTGACGCGCCACCGCGAGGAAGCGGTGTTCTGCACCGATGCGATGGGCCTGCGCCCGCTGTGGTTCATCGAGACCGAGGCCGAGTATATCTTCTCCTCCGAGCGCGGGGTCTTCACCGCCGAGGAGTTCGTGGGTGACCCCCGCCCCCTGGCTCCCGGCGAGAAGGTCTACCTGCGCGTGACCCCCGAAGGCGTGCGCCTGCTGCCCTACGAGCGCCACCAGCGCCAGGTGCTCGAGCGCTTCCTGGCCAAGAGCGGCACCCTGGGCGAGTACAACGTGCACCTCAAGGGCCCCCGCTACGAAAGCCTGCCTCCCCTATCGGGCGGAGCTGGGGCGGGGGTGGAGGAGAAGCCCGCGCCGCCTTCCCTCAACCTCGAGCGGGCCTTCGGCTGGGATCGCTGGGACGCGGGTTACCTCGACACCCTGGCCGAGACCGGCAACGAGCCCATCGGCAGCCTGGGCTACGACGGCCCGCTGGCCGCCCTCAACCCCGAAAAGCCCAACCTCTCCGAGTTCCTCAAGGAAACCGTGGCGGTGGTGACCAATCCGGCCATCGACCGCGAGCGCGAAATCGAGCACTTCTCGGTGCGCACCATCCTGGGACGGCGGGCCTTGCCTAACGGGACAGGGGGGGGCTGGACCGAAGAGCTGCTGATCCCGGTGCTGCTGGAAGAGACCCATCCCGAGGTGCGGGCCATCGTGCAGGGCCAGGGCACCCTGAGCCTCGAGGACGCCCGGCGTCGCTTCAAACACGCCGTGCTGCTGTCTCAGTTTACCGTCGAGGAGGGGCTGCTGGCGGGCCTCAAGCGGCTGGAGGAACAGGCCGTCCAGGCCGTGCGGGAAGGGGCCGAGCTGCTGGTGCTCTCCGACCGCAACTCCTTCGAAAATGGCGTCTGGCTCGACGTGTACTTGGCCCTCGCCGCCGTCGGGCAGGCGCTCGAGCACGCCCGCGACGCTGAGGGTGTGAGCCTGCGCCGCCGCACCTCGATCGTCGTGCACTCCGGTGGCATCCGCAACCTCCACGACGTGGCGGTGTGCCTGGGGCTGGGTGCCGATGCGGTATCCCCCTGGCTGATGCAGCACAAAGCCCACGCTTCGGGCGGCTTGGTGGCTTTGCAGAACGTGCTCGAGGGGCTCAAGAAGGGCTTGGAGAAGGTCATCAGCACCATGGGTATCCACGAGCTGCGCGGCTACGGGCGCATCTTCAGCGCGGTGGGTCTCAAGCCCGAGCTGGCCGGGCGCTTGGGGATCCGCACCTTCTTGGCCTCGGAAAAGGCCGGATACGGCTTCAGCGAGCTCGAGCGCACCGCCTTGGAGCGCCTGTCCTTCCTCTCGCAGGAGAAGGTGCTGCCCACTAAGGACTTCCGCTTCAACCCGCGCATCTTCAAGGCGGCCATGGACGTCTCGAGCGGGGAAGCCCCTTACGACACCTTCCAGGAGCGGGTGCGGGGGCTGGAGAAGGAATCTCCCGTGGCGGCCCGCCAACTGCTGGAGGTGAAGTTCCCCGACAAGAGCGACGTGCTCCCTGAGGAGGTGGACATCGGGGTCGGGGGGCACTCCATGCCCTTCGTGATCACCGCCATGAGCTTCGGCTCACAGGGCGAGACCGCTTTCCGCTCCTACGTCGAAGCGGTGAAGAAGCTCAACATGCTGTGCATCAACGGCGAGGGTGGTGAGATCCCCGACATGCTGGGCAAGTACACCCACTGGCGCGGCCAGCAGGTGGCCTCGGGGCGCTTTGGCGTGCACAGCTACATGCTCAACTCGGCCTCGGTCATCGAGATCAAGATCGGGCAGGGAGCCAAGCCCGGCGAGGGCGGCCACCTGCCGGGCAAGAAGGTCTCGGTCAAGGTGGCGGCAGCCCGCAACGCGGTGCCTGGCGTGGACCTGATCTCGCCTTCCAACAACCACGACCTCTACTCCATCGAAGACCTCGCCCAGCTCGTTGAGGAACTCAAGACCGTCAACCCCAAGGCCAAGGTCTCGGTCAAGGTGCCCGTGATTCCTGGCATCGGTACCATCGCCGTGGGCATCGCCAAGGCTGGAGCCGACATCATCGCGCTGTCGGGCTTCGAAGGAGGCACCGGTGCGGCGAGGTGGCACGCGTTGAAGTACGCCGGTTTGCCCGTGGAGATCGGCGTGCGCCGCGCTCACCGCGCCCTGGTGCGGGCAGGGCTGCGCGATAGGGTCGAGCTGTGGGCCGATGGTGGCCTCAAGACCGCCTACGACACCCTGCGCATGGTGCTGCTGGGTGCCGACCGGGTGGGCATGGCGACGATGGCCATGGTCGCCATCGGCTGCACCATCTGCCGCGGTTGTCAGCTCGACACCTGCCACGTGGGCATCACCACCCAGATCGAGACCCTCGAGCAGGCTCAGGCCCACGGCCTCAAGCGCTTCGTACCCCAGGAGCTGGACCGGGCGGTGGAGCAGCTGGTGCGCTTCTTCAGCCTCAAGGCCGAGGAACTGCGCCGCATGGTGGCCGCGCTGGGCTTCAAATCCCTGCGCGAGTTGGTGGGGCGTAGCGACCTGTTGCGCCAGGAAGGCTTTGAGAAGGCCATCGACCTGAGTTACTTCTTTGAGCCGGTGAGCGCGCCCGACTGGATCAATGAGCGTTCGGCCCACGTGCTGCGCAAGCCGCTCAACCAGCTCACCCGCTCCATCACCGAGGTGGTCTCCGCCGCCTACGAGGAGGGCAGCCGCGACCTGATCTTCCAAGAAGGCCCGGTGGGCTCCACCGACCGCGCCCTGGGCGTGCACCTGGCGGGGGAGATGGCCCGCCGTCGCCTCTACGGCAAGGGCTTCGATGCCAAGGTAGAGCTGCGCTTTGACTCGGGGAGTGTGGCCGGCAACGGCCTGGCGGCTTTCAACTGCGAAGGGATTGAGGTTCACGTCGAAGGCGGCGCCCAGGACGGGGTGGCCAAGAACGCCTTTGGCGGCAAGGTGACCATCCTCAAAGGCCGCAACCCCTACGGTCAGTACGTCGATGGTTCGGTGGGCAAGTCCTTCGCCTACGGGGCCATCAGCGGCCTGCTGATCGTGGAGGGCATGGCCGACAGCCGCTTCTGCATTCGCCTCTCCGGCGCCGATGTGGTGCTGGGTGGTGAGCCCGAGCGCCCCTTGCAGGACGAGCTGGGCAACATCGCCACCCGCGCCCAGGCCAAGGGCTTCGCTTTCGAGTACATGACCCGTGGTCGTGCGGTGGTGTTGGGTGACCCCGGTCCTTGGATCTGCTCGGGCATGACCGGCGGGCGGGTTTACCTGCGTTACTGGCCCGAGATGGGCCTCGACGACGCTGCTTTGAACCGCCGCCTGGCCAAAGGTGCCAAGGTGGTGGTGCAGAAGCTCGACGAGCGCGGGGTGGCCGATGTGAAGGAACTGTTGGGCGCCTACATCGCCGAACTGTACGCCGCCGAGCGCTCGGACAAGGCAGAGCGGCTCGAGCGCCTGGTGCAAGACCCCGCCTACCACTTCCGCGTGGTGGTGCCGGTTAACCAGCAGGTGCTTCAGGAAGTGAGCACGGAGTAAGCGCGCCGATCGTCGACGTTGATGGCCGATAGCCCGGCAGCGCTATCGGCCATTTGTTTGATGCAAGTGGCGTTCAGGCCTCGCTTGCAGGAGTAGGATAGGACAGATGTCCCTAATGACGAAGACCCTTTTGGAAGACCTCAAGCGCCGCACCGGCTTTACCGAGCAGCACGCCGGGTTGCTGCAAGACCTTGGTCGGTATATGACCCCTATGGCTTCCGAGATCGCGCTGGCTTTCTACGACTACCTGGGTCGGGACCCTGAGATGCGGGCGATCCTGTGGGCGGTGCCGGGTCGGGTCGAGCGCCTATATGGGCGCTTTGCTGGCTGGTACCGCGAGCTCTTCTCGGGAGTCTACGATGAACACTACGCCGAAAGCCGTCGCCGCATCGGCCTGGTTCACGCACGCCTGGGCATCCGCCCCGCTTTCATCATCCCGGCCATGGGGATTGTGCAGGAGCTCTCCCTAGAGCACATGAACTCGGTGCTCAAAGCCTCCGAGTTGCTTGCTGCTGTCGAGGCCTTTGAAAAAATCATTGCCATCGAACTCACCATCATCCAAGAGAGCTATAACGAGGCCGTGGAGGCGGGTATCCGTGCGGGCATGGCCTCGAGCGAGGCCGCACTTACCCAAGGCGCCGAGCTGTTGTTGCGGGAGAAGGCGTGAGGCTAGAGTCGCGTAGGCGAGAATGCGGTTAAGATTGTGCAGTGATCCGGGCTATCCTCTTCGACCTCGACGAAACCCTCATCCTCGACCACCCGGTTTCGGTTCATACGCTGTGGAACTGCGCGTATTATGCGGCTTCCTGGTACAGCCTCGACCTCGAGGCCCTCGTGGAGGCGGTGGGGGAGCAGGCGACGCGGTTGTGGAAGACCTCGCCGGTCTACGCTTATACCCAGCGCATCGGCCACAGCGCGGGGGAGGGGCTGTGGGCCCGCTACCTTGACACGCAGGTGCCCGAGATTGCTCGCCTACGCGAGTGGGCAGGGAGTTACCGGGTGGCGGTGTGGCGCGACGCACTGGCCGAACAGGGCATCGCCGACGAGGCGCTGAGCGAGGCGCTGGCCGATCGCTTCTTCAATGAGCGCCGGGTCTACCCCCGCTACCCTGAGGTGGACGCGTTGCTGGGAGCGCTGTCCCCGCGATACAAGCTGGGCATCGTCACCAACGGCGTGCCCGACCTGCAGCAGGAAAAACTCGAGGGCTGCGGCTTGCTGCACCGCTTCCAGGCGGCGGTGATCTCGGGCGTGGTGAATATCGGCAAGCCCGAGCGCGGCATCTTCGAGCACGTCTGCAAGGAGCTCGAGGTCGAACCCGAAGCCTGCGTCATGGTGGGCGATAACCCCGAACGTGACGTGGCCGGGGCCCTGGGTGCGGGCATGCGCTCGGTGCTGGTGAACCGGGGCTTCAAGGACCCCGACCCCCGCTACCGGGCCAGTCTCGAGGTGCGCAACCTCCTGGAAATGCTTCCCTGGCTCGACACCCTGGCCTGAGCGGATCCTCGAGCCAAAGCCCCGCACTCCCAGACGGTACTTCCACCTGCGCTTCATAACGCCCTAATAACGGATGTAAGTAGCGGCTCAAACACCAAATATGCTGGGGGCGTAGTATATCATTAGGGGTAGAAATGGACGCCGCTTACACGCCAGAAGGGGGTTACCTTTGAACAGGTACGACGACCGCGCGCGGTTGGTGTTTCATTACGCCAGGGAGGAAGGCAGCCGTCTGGGCCACAGCATGATCGGCCCCGAGCACCTGCTCCTGGGGCTGATGCGCGAAGGCGGTACGGCGGCGCGCATCCTCATGGAATATGGGGCCAGCCTCGAGGCCATGCGGCGCATGGTCGAGGAGCTCGTGGGCCGGGGGGAGGGCAGCCGCACTGGGGAGCCGCCCGCGATCACCCCGCGGGCCCGCCGGGTGATGGAGCTGGCCGGGGCGGAAGCCCGCAATATGTCGAGTCAGGTTATCGGGACGGAGCATATCCTTCTGGGCATCATCCGCGAGGGCGACGGCATCGCCTACCGGATCATGACCCACTACGCCAAAGACGTGGACACCATCCGCTGGCGGGTTCTCTCGCAAGCGGGCGAGGGCCAGAAGGAGAAGGCCGTGGCAACGCCATTCCTCGACGAATACGGACGCGACCTGACCCGCGAAGCCCGTGAGGGCAAGCTTGACCCCGTGATCGGTCGCTCGGAGGAGATCAACCGGGTCATCCAGATCCTGGCCAGGCGCACCAAGAACAACCCCGTGCTGGTGGGCGACCCCGGCGTGGGCAAGACGGCCATCGTGGAGGGCCTGGCCCAGGCCATCATCGAAGGACGCGTGCCCCCGGTGCTGCGGGGGGCCCGCATCGTTTCTGTGGATCTCGCGGGCGTGGTGGCGGGGACCAAGTACCGCGGCGAGTTCGAAGAGCGCCTGCGCCAGATCATCGAAGAGCTCAAGAACGCCAAGGTGGTGGCCTTCATCGACGAGCTGCACACCCTGATTGGGGCGGGTGGGGCCGAGGGCACCCTGGATGCGGCCAACATCCTCAAACCCCCGCTTTCGCGCGGGGAAATCCAGGTCATCGGCGCGACCACCACCGGTGAGTACCACCGCTACATCGAGAAAGACGCGGCGCTGGAACGCCGCTTCCAGCCGGTGATTGTGCTCGAGCCCAGCCCCGAGGAAACCCTGGAGATCCTCAAGGGACTGCGCCCGCGCTACGAGGCCCACCACGGCGTGGTGGTTCCCGACGAAATCCTGCAGCTTTCGGTCAAGATCGGTATCCGTAGCCTGCCGGGCCGCAACTTCCCCGACAAAGCCATCGACCTCATCGACGAGGCTGCCTCGAGGGTGCGCCTCAACGCCAGCTTGGGCCTGCCGGTGGCCGAGGACGAGGACGGCACCCCCCTCGTCAGCCGCGAGGACATCGAAGCGGTGGTGGATAGCTGGGGCGGCGTCTACGTCGATGACAAGGACGACGGCAAGCTGTTTGGCCTCGAGGCCGAGCTCAAGAAGCGGGTCATCGGGCAGGACGAGGCCATCGAGGCCCTGGCTGCCGCCCTGCGGCGGGCTAGGGTGGGCCTGGGTGGCCGTACGCGGGTCTCGGCCAGTTTCCTCTTCGTCGGCTCCTCCGGTGTGGGCAAGACCCACCTGGCCAAGGCCCTGGCCGAGGTGCTCTTCGGCTCCGAACGGGCCCTGATCCGCTTCGACATGTCGGAGTTCCAGGAGCCGCACTCCATCTCCAAGCTCATCGGGGCTCCCCCCGGCTACGTGGGCTACGAGCAGGGCGGTCGCCTCACCGAGGCGGTGCGTCGCCAGCCCTTCAGCGTGGTGTTGCTCGACGAGATCGAAAAGGCCCACCCCGACATCTACAACACCTTCTTGCAAGTGCTCGACGAGGGTCGTCTCACCGACGGCCTGGGCCGCACCGTCGATTTCCGCCGGGTCATCCTGATCATGACCTCCAACACCGGCTTCAACGTGGGCCCCGCCATCGGCTTCACCTCCAAGGAAGTCGATACCGAGAGCCCGATCAAAGCCCTCTTCACCCCTGAATTCCTCGACCGCCTCGACGAGGTGGTCCGCTTCCGCAACCTCGACGAGTCCGAGTTGGTGCAGGTCGCCCAGATCATGCTCGAGGACATCGCCAAGGAGCTCGAAAGCCGTGAGAAGATCGTGCGCTTCGACCCGGCCTTGGCGGCCTGGCTCGTTGAGCACGCGCCCAAGCAGGGCTCGACCCGCATCCTGCGCAACCTGATCCGGGAGAAGGTCGAAGACCCGCTGTCGCTGGCCCTGCTGACCCGCCCTGGCCGCACCCTCTTCGTGACGCTCAAGGGTGAGGAGATCCACTTCGAGGAAGAGGAAGTCTTCACGGTCTGATGCCCAGCGAACGCCGAACGTCGAACGCAAAGACCCGAAGGCGTTTGGCGTTCGGCCTTTTCCATTGAGCCCCACAGCAGCTATGGCCAAGACCCAATACACCTGCGTTGAGTGCGGCTACAAGTCCATCAAGGCCCTGGGCCGCTGTCCCAACTGCGGGGCCTGGGGTTCGTTCAAGGAAGAGGCCGCACCTGGCCGGGCGCCGGTGGGAAGTTCCCGCAACAGCCTCAGCAAGGTCCGGCCCCTGCCCAACCTCGAGGCCATCGTGCGCCTGGGTGCGGTAGACCCCAGCGGCGAGGCCCGCTTCAGCAGCGGGATCGGCGAGCTGGACCGGGTGCTGGGCGGGGGCTTTGTGATCGGAGAGGTGCTGCTGCTGGGCGGCGAGCCAGGGGTGGGCAAGAGCACCTTGCTGCTTCAGGTAGCCGACCGTATGCTGCGCCAGGGCCGGCGGGTGATCTATTTGGCGGGGGAGGAGTCGCCGGGGCAGATCCGCCTGCGGGCCGAGCGACTGGGCACCTCCGGCGAGCTCGAGCTCCTGCGTGAGACCGGCCTCGAGGCCGTGCTCGCCACCCTCGAGGCCGAATTGCCTGAGTTCTTGGTGGTCGACTCCATTCAGACCCTCGAGACCACCTCGGCTGCGGGCTCGCTGGTGGCGGTGCGCGACGCCACTTCGGCCCTGACCCGCTTCGCCAAGGCCAACAAGGTGACCACGGTGCTGGTGGGGCACGTGACCAAGGAGGGCATCGTGGCCGGACCCAAGGTCATCGAGCACGTGGTCGATGCTACGCTCTACCTCGAGACCGCTGGGAACTTTAGGGTTTTGCGCTCGAGCAAGAACCGCTTCGGCCCGGTGGGGGAGATGGGGGTCTTCCGCATGGCGGAGGAGGGCATGGAGGAGGTGGCCAACCCCTCCGAAGCCTTTTTGGCCGAGCGTCCGGTGGGTGCGCCGGGCTCGGTGGTGGCCTTGAGTCTCTCGGGTGAGCGGGCGTTGGCGCTGGAGGTGCAGGCCCTGGCGGCCCGCACCCCCTTTCCCGCTCCCCGCCGGGTCTCGCAAGGGCTCGACTCGCGTCGGGTAGATGTGGTGCTAGCGGTGCTGGAGCGGCGGCTCGAGCTGCCGCTGGGCAACCTCGACGTCTACGTCAATTTGGCGGGCGGTTTGAAGCTTTTTGACGCGGGATTGGACCTGGCGGTAGCCCTGGCGGTGTATTCTGCTGTGGTGGGTAAGCCCATTCCTCAGGATTTCGCCGTGGTGGGCGAGGTCGGGTTGGCCGGAGAGGTGCGCAGCGTGGAGGGCCTCGAGCGCCGACTGCGCGAGGGCCGGCGGGCGGGTTTTGAGCGGCTGTTGTACCCGGGCGTCATCCGCAACGTGGAGGAGGCAGTGAAGCGGTTGTTATGAGCATTTTGCGCTTAGGGCTCTACCTTTTGATGGTGCTCGGCGGCTTCGAGGTGGGAGGCTGGCTCGAGGCGCGCGGGGTGCTGGGCGCGGATTCGGGGGGGATGCTCTCGCTCAACCGCCTCTACCTCGGGTTGGTCGGGCTGCTGCTGGGCTTCTTGCTGGTGCCTCGCCTGAGCGTGCTCATCGAAAGCTGGTGGATCCGCCTGCAGCGCTGGTTGGGGTCGCTGCCGCCAGAGGTGCCCGTAGCCCTGATCGTGGCCTCGAGCGCCGGGCTGCTCCTGACGGTGCTCATCAACAACCTGCTCTCGCAGTTCGCTGGCTATACCCCCTGGTATTCACTGCTGCTGGCCCTGCTGCTCTCGGGCTTTCTCTCGGCTTTGGCCCTGGCCAACCGCGATTACTTTCGCATTCGTCCACCCGCTCCACCCCCTCGCCCCAAGGGGGGCAAGATCCTCGACACCAGCGTGCTCATCGATGGCCGCATCGCCGAGGTGGCCGATCTGGGCTTTTTGGAAGGCCCTTTGCTGGTACCGCGGATGGTGCTGCGCGAGCTGCAAAGCTTCGCCGACCATTCCGACGCCCAGAAGCGGGCGCGGGGCCGTCGGGGGTTGGAGGTGCTCGAGCGGCTGAAGGAAAAGGTGGGGTTGGAGGTGCTCGAGGCACCTGCCAGCGACGAACCCGTCGATGACCAGCTCCTCACCCTGGCCCGCCAGAACTCCGCCGCGCTGGTCACCAATGACTCGGCCCTGCTGCAACTCGCCCGCATCTACGGCGTCAAGGCCCTCTCGGTGCAGGCCCTTGCCACCGCGCTGCGTACACCCTACGTGGCGGGGGAAGTGGTGCGCATCACCATCACCAAGGAGGGTAAGGAGGCCGGGCAGGGGGTGGGCTACCTCGACGACGGCACCATGATCGTCGTCGACGATGCCCTGCCCTTCCGGGGGCAGGAGGTGTCGGTGGTGATCACCCAGTCCATCCAGACTCAGGTGGGGCGTCTGCTCTTTGGCAAGCTCGAGCGCAGCGCGACCTCGAGCTGAGCCAAAGCCGATGGATATGGGGGTGGTGCAGCCCTGGCTTTAGCTCCGGGGCGATGGCGGGGGTAGGCTCAGGCTCATCAACTTCTGCGCTGGTTGTCGTGGCCTTTTGATGGTCGTGAAGGGAGGGTGCAAGGATGCCGAAGTCCTTCAAGGGTTCAACCGTGCCTGTTGATTTACCAGCTCCGGTATAGCGATGCTTCTGAGTCTCCTCGGTCCTCCCCAACTGCTGATCGGTGATCGGCTCTGGCCACAGCTGCCCCGGAAGGCCGTGGCGATGGTGGCTTATCTGGTGACCCAGGGGGGGCAGGCCGACCGGGGTACGCTGGCTTCGCTGCTGTGGGAGGGGGATGAAGAGAGCACCCGGCGCAACCTTCGGCAGGAGCTGTTCCGACTCAAGGGGACGCCTTGGGAGCGGATGCTCGAGCAGGGCTCTCAACAGATCGTGCTCACCGCCGTCGAGACCGACCTGCAACGCTTCCTCGAGCACTTGAGCCGGGGACGCTGGGCCGAGGCGGTGGGGTTGTGGCGGGGTGGGCTGTTGGCGGGCTTCGAGGTGCGGGCTAACGAGGCCTTCGAGGAATGGCTGGCCATCGAGCAGACCCGCTGGCAAAACCTCTACCGCGAGGCCATGCTGGGCTGGGCCCGTAGCTTGGAGGCCGCTTCGCAGCGGCGGGAGGCGCTGTCGGTCTATCAAAAACTGCTCGAGCAAGACCCCCTGCAAGAAGCCGAGCAGCAAGCGGTGATGCGGTTGCTGGCGGTGCTGGGGGAACTCCCGGCGGCTATGCGCCAGTACGAGCAGTACGCCCGGCTGCTCGCGTTGGAGCTGGGGGTCGAACCTTCACCCGAGACCCAGGCCCTCTACCACCACCTGCGACGGGGCAGCCTGGATGCCGTGGTGCTGGCCCCGGCCTCGCCTGCTTCGCTGCAGGATCCGCCCCTGGTGGCCCGCAGTGAGGACTGGGCCTGGCTCGAGACCCATCTGGGTCGGGGCCTGGTGTTGTTGGTGGGTGAGGTGGGGGTGGGGAAAAGCCGCCTGGCCCAGGACTTTGCCCGACGCAGGGGTCAGGTCTTTCAGATTCGCCAGCGCGAGAGTCTGCGCGAACTGGGCTTTGGCGGCCTGATCGAGGCGGTGCGGAGCGCGATCGAGAGCGGGCAGTCGTTGGAGGGGCTCGAGCCCGTCTGGCGCGAGGAGCTGGCCCAGCTATTGCCCGAGCTAGGCGTTTTCGTGGGAGGAGCCGCCAACGCCAAGTTGCGGCTCTTCGAGGCCCTGGCCCGCATGCTGCTGACCCTGGTGCGACCGGGGGGCACGGTAGTGTGGGAGGACCTACACTGGGCCGATGCCCCTGCCCTGGAGTTCCTGGGCTACCTGACCCAGCGGGCCCCTAGCTTGGGGATCTACCTCCTGGGCACCACCCGCAGCGAGGGCTATCAGCGGGGGCACCCCCTCTACGAGGCCCTGCGGTCCTTGAGCAGCGAGGGGCTGCTGTGGGTGCACACCCTCGAGGCCCTGTCCCAGGCCGGGGTGCGCGAGCTGGTCCAGCGGCTCTCCGGTACTCCTGGCGGGACCCTCTTCGCCGAGCGGCTGCATAAGGCCACCGGCGGAAACCCGCTGTACCTGTTGCAGACCTTGCGCTTCCTCTTCGACCGGGGGTTGTTACGGGTGGAAGGGGGACGCTGGCACACCCCCTTCGACAGCATCACCGCCGACTACCGCGAGCTGCCCTTGCCCCCCTCGGTGCGCGAGGTCGTACAGCAGCGCCTCGAGCGGCTCCCGCAGGGGGCCCGCGAACTCGCCCAGGTTCTGGCCATCGCCGATGCAGCGCTCGAGCCTTCGGAGCTGGCGGCTTTTAACCGCGACGACCTGGCCCTCGAGCACCTGCTCCACGGCGGTATTGTCCAAGAAAGTTCTGAAGGGTACGTCCTGGCACACGACCTGTTGCGCTCGACGATCCTGGAGACCTTATCCGCGGCTGCCCGCCGTCGCCTGCACCACCGCTTGGCCGAGGTGCTGCGCGATACCGGTGCGCCGCCCGAGCGACTGGCCCATCACCTCGAGGCCGCCGGTCAACTGACCCAGGCCGCACGGGCTCATTTGGCGGTAGGGCGCAAGCTGCGGGTGGGCCCGCTGGGGCGCAGCGCGTTGGCCCACTACAGCAAGGCCCTCGAACTCATGGGTCCCCTGGCCCCGCCCCAAGAGCGTTTCCAGGTGCTGGCCGAATGCACCGAGCTCAAGCTGGCGCTGGGCGAGCGAGCCCAGGCCGAGCGGCTCGAGCTGGCCCGCTTGCTCAGCGAAGTGCCCGAGGAGCAGTGCCGGCTGTTCCTGATCGAGGCCGAAGCCGCCGTGCAGTCGGGGCGGGTTGCCGAGGGAATCCAGGCGGCGCGGCAGGCCCTCGAGCTCGCCCGCACCGCCTGGCAGAAGGGAAAGGCCCTGTTCCGGCTGGCCTGGCTGGAATACCGCGGTGGCGATCCCGATGCCCAGCTCGAGCCCCTCACCGAGGCCATCCGCTATTTCGAGCTCTCCGGTGACCGCTTCATGGAAGCCCACGCGCTGCGCAACCTGGCCGGGTACTACTCGCGCATCGGTGACCAGGCCAAAGCCCGCGAGGCCTACAACAAGGCGCTGGTGCTGGCCCAGGGCATGGCCGATGACCTGCTGCTGCGCCGCCTCAAGGCCGATGGCGCCATCGTGGATTTCGTGCGTGGGGCCTACCACCGCAGCATCGCCACCGGGGAAACCCTGCTGGCCGAGGCGCGGGAGCGGGGGGATTTGTGGGCGGTGTGGGACGCGTTGCATATCCTCGGCCTTAACGCCGGAGCGGTGGGCCTGAGCCCGCAGCTCGAGCAATCCCTGCACCAGGCCCTGCGCGAGGCCGAGGTAGTGCGGGCCTACCGCGATGTCTCGATCCTGCGCACCGCGCTGGGCACGGCGCTGATGGTCGAGAACCGGCTTCTGGAGGCCCTCGAGGAACTCCAGCAGGCCTTGCGGGTGATGCAGGACTTGGGCGAGCAGGCTACTTTGGGCTACGCCCTGTTCTCCTTGGGCTTTACCCAGGTCGAGCTGGGCCGCTACGAGGAGGGGGAGGAGGTGCTCACCCGCGCCGCCGAGCACTGGGGCGAGCGCAAGCAGGGCAGGGACCGGGCCAGGGCGCTGGCGGGATTGGCGCTGTCCTACTTGCGCCGGGGCGAGCGGGAGAGAGCCCTCCAGGCCTCGAGCCTGGCCTACGAAGGCCGCGAGGAGTGGGCCGAGGGCATCTTCGACCTGCCCTTCATCCTCTATGCCAGGGCCAGGGCCCTGGGGGACGAGGAAGGCGCTGGGCTGCTGGAACGTACCCAGCAGCTCCTCCGCTCGCTATCCGAGCGCCTCCCTCCCGAATTCTCCGCGCGCCTGCTCAATAACCGTTTCGTACAGTGGGCCCTGGCGAAGAGGGCTGGGAAGCCGACCCCCCCGTAGCCCCTGTGCCCGGATCTCCCGCGGGGGCGGGGCCGCAGCCGCCTTCCCACTGTAATACCGGATTCAAAAAGATAATCACCCAAACCAAAGACCTTCAGAGGCTATCTTTTTGAATCCTAGAGCACTCCCTTCGGTCGGGTCAGTTCGTTCCCGAATGGGAACGAACTGACCGAATCTGGTATAACGGGAATTTAACGCCACTCCGGCGGCGCCGGCTTCCCCAACCCTGCCAACCACACGACCCGCGTGTTCTTTGGCTCACCCGAGGCTTTGCCGAGCGGCAGCAGCGTCCCCGGTCCCGCCTACGGCCCGCTGAACGCCCAGTGGTTGGGCCCAGACAGCACCTCGGGCAACGTGTACGCCTTGCAGTGGCAATTTGACCCGGGCACCAACCTCCCGATCGACTACAAGGGCTTCGGGAGCAAGGCCCTGACCCTGAGCGATGGCGGCGCGTTCAACAACCAGAACGTGACTTTGGGCAGCCTGGCCGAGGACAACCTCAGCGGGAGCGTCACCGTCCCGGCGGGGTATGCCCTGAACCAGCGTAGGGTCAACCTGCGGGTAGCCCCCGGGTCGGGCACGACCCTGCTCGCCGACGCTTCGGCCGCCACCAGCTTCAGCTACGTCACCCCCAGGATCGCCGGTGCGACCCTTTCGCTCGTGGCGGCGGCCAGTAGCGGGGCCAGGTTGTCTGTGGCCTGGAAAACCGGGGTCGCGACCAACGCCTCCGGGGTCGGTGTCAGCCTGACCGCCGCTCCCGGCCTGACGGTGCCGGTCAACAACGCCACGGGCGTCACCATCAACACCGATTTCCAGACCACCGGTTTCAGCGGCGGGGTGAACGTCTTCTACTTCAGGCACCTGGCCGGCTCCAACCCCGACATCTACGTGATCACCACCGCGAACACCACCAAAATTCCCGACCTGAGCGCGATCGGCCTGGGTCTGCCCACTTCCGGGGCCGTCAGCTACTCGTGGCAGGTCATCGGGGTTGCGCCCTTCACCTCCACCGACCTCGCGGCGGGGTCCGGCGGCTTCCTGAAGGATTACTTCAAGGTTGCCCTGTTCGGCAGCGGCGCGGGGCCCGATGCGGACGGCGGGATCGGCCAGTCGGAGATCTTTAACTTCACCACTCCGTGAAGCGTCTCGAGACCGGCGAATGAAAGGAGGAGGCCGGGGGTCCCCCGGCCTCCGCCCCAGCGCTCGAGCCTAGAACCGCTCGGCCACTTTGTCCCAGTTGATCACGTTCCAGATCGCCGCCAGGTAGTCGGGGCGGCGGTTCTGGTACTTGAGGTAGTAGGCGTGCTCCCACACGTCGATGCCCAAGAGCGGGGTGTCGCCCTCCATGAGCGGGGAGTCCTGATTGGCAGTGCTGTAGACCTTGAGCTTGCCGTCTTTGTCCTTGACCAGCCAGGCCCAGCCGGAGCCGAAACGGGTGAGCCCGGCCTGGGTCAGCTGCTCCTTGAGCTTCTCGAAGGAGCCGAAGGTGGCGTTGATGGCCTCGGCCAGCCTGCCGGTGGGTTCCTTGGAGCCGCCGGGGGTGAGGATGTCCCAGAAGAGGGTGTGGTTGTGGTGACCACCCCCGTTGTTACGCACGGCGGTGCGGATGGCCTCGGGCACCTGGCCGATCTTGCCGAGGAGTTCTTCCAGGCTCCAGCCCTGGATTTCGGGGGCTTTTTCCAGCGCGGCGTTGAGGTTGTTGACGTAGGCCGCGTGGTGTTTGCCATGGTGGATCTCCATGGTCATAGCGTCGATGTGGGGCTCGAGGGCCGCTTTATCGAAGGGCAGTTCGGGTAGTTTGAACGGATAACTCATACTTCCACCTCCCCAGAGGTACTCTATTGCCGGGCTTGCGATCAAGATGTGAGCCAGGAAAGGGTTCGGGGAACAGGGTATCGGCCCGGTGCTCTTCTAGCTCGGCCTCGTCATCTCCATGGGGACCACCCAGCGGTCGAACTCCTCCTCGCTCAGGTAGCCCAACGCCAGCGCGGCTTCCTTGAGGCTGGTGCCCTCCTTGTGGGCCTTCTTGGCGATGGCGGCGGCTTTATCGTAGCCGATGTGCCGGTTGAGCGCGGTGACGAGCATCAGGTTCTTCTCCAGGTTCTCCCGGATGCGGGGAAGGTTGGGCTCGAGGCCTACCGCGCAGTGGTCGTTGAAGGCAAGACAGGCGTCGCCCAGGAGCTGGATGCTGGTGAGGACGTTATACACCATCACCGGCTTGAACACGTTGAGCTGGAAGTTGCCCTGGCTTCCAGCGAAGGCCACCGCTGCGTCGTTGCCGAAGACCTGCACGCAGACCATGGTCAGGGCCTCGCTCTGGGTGGGGTTGACCTTACCGGGCATGATGGAGGAGCCGGGTTCGTTCTCGGGGATGAGCAGCTCTCCGATGCCGTTGCGCGGTCCCGAGGCCAGCCAACGCACGTCGTTGGCCATCTTGAAGAGGGCTCCGGCCAGGGTGCGCAAAGCGGCGCTGGTGGTCACCAGGGCGTCGTGGGCCGCCAGCGCGGCGAACTTGTTGGGGGCCGAGACGAAGGGAAAGCCGGTCTCTTTGGCGATGTAGGCCGCGCAGAGGTCGCCGAACTTGGGGTGGGCGTTGAGGCCGGTGCCCACCGCCGTCCCGCCGATGGCCAGCTCGTACAGCCCCTGCTCGGCGTGGCGGACTTGCTCGAGGCAGTAGTCGATTTGGGCGACCCAACTGCCGATCTCCTGGCCCAGCGTGATGGGGGTGGCGTCTTGCAGGTGGGTGCGGCCCACCTTGACGATGTCCTTGAAGGCCTCGGCCTTGGCCGCCAGGGTGTCGCGCAGCTTCTGCACGTTGGGGTAGAGCTGGCGGTGCAGCTCCTCCACTACTGCGATGTGCATGGCGGTGGGGAAGGTGTCGTTGGAGGACTGCCCCCGGTTGACGTGGTCGTTGGGGTGGATTGGGTCTTTGGAGCCCAGTACCCCGCCCGAGAGCTCGATGGCCCGGTTGGCGATCACCTCGTTGGCGTTCATGTTGCTCTGGGTGCCCGAGCCGGTCTGGAAGACCACCAGCGGGAAGTGCTCGTCGAGCTTCCCGGCGATGACCTCCTCGGCGGCCTTCACGATGAGTTCAGCCTTGTCACGGGGCAACTCGCCCAACTCGGCGTTGGCCAGCGCCGCCGCCTTCTTGAGGATGCCCAGCGCCCGGATTATGCTCCTGGGCATCTTGAAGCGCTCGGTGCCGATGGGGAAGTTCTGCAATGACCGCTGGGTCTGGGCTCCCCAGTAGCGGCTGGACTCGACCTGGATTTCGCCCATGGTGTCTTTTTCGACGCGGTAACTCATAGCCTCGCCATTTTACCGGCTGGGCTGGGGGGCGAAACGGCGCAGCGTGCGGTAGGCAATCCCTAAGCCAAGTGCCACGCAGAAGGCCCCGGCCAGGAAGGGGGCGCCGGGCAGCTCCGCCACCGCCTGTGGCCCGGTGAAGCGGCTGAAGAGATAGGTGCCCGCCACCGGGCCCACGACGCCCATCAGGTTGCCGATGGTGGCCAGGGCGCCCTGCACGGTCCCCTGCTCATCGGAGCGGACGTTGCGGCTGATGAAAGCCTGCAATGCGGGTTCGTCCACCGCGCCGAGCGCGCTGATCGCCAGTGCCCCGAAGAGCACCCAAGGGGTGCTGGCGAGGCCGTAGAGCACGAGGCTGAGCGCGCTCACGCCCAGGCCCAGCACGACGGCCCGCCGCTCTCCCAGCCTTGGGACCAGCCAGGGCACCACCAGCCCCTGCCCCAAGGCGGCCATCAGCCCAAAAGCCGCCAGGATGAGGCCGTTTTCGGTGGGGCCGAAGCCGTAGCGGTAGGCACCATAGGGAATCCACACCGCGACCAGCATGTTCATGGCCAGGCCACTCAGCAGGATGGTCCAACCCAGCGGGCGCAGCAGGGGGTACCGGGCCAGGGCGGCCAGCGCCCCGAAGGGGTTGGCCTCGAGCCAACATAGCGTTCGCTTGCGGTTTTCCGCCTTTAGCGACTCGGGCAGCAGCGCCAGGGCCAGCGTGAAGGTGAAGGCCGAGGAGCCCGCGACGATCCAGAAGGGCACCCGCAAGCCCCAGTCGCCCACCAGCCCGCCCAGCGCAGGCCCGATCACGAAGCCGACGCCGAAAACCGCCCCCAAGAGGCCGAAGTTGCGGGCCCGCCGTTCGGGGGGCGAGATGTCGACCAGGTAGGCGTTGACTACCACCAGGTTGGCGCTGGTAACCGCCGCAACAGCGCGGCCTAGGAAGTAGAGCTCCAGACCGGGGGCCAGCGCGGTGAGCAGGTTTCCCACCGCCGCCCCTGCCATTGACAAAAGCAGGAGGGGCTTGCGCCCGTAGCGGTCGGAGAGCATTCCCCATACCGGGGCGAAGAACAGGGTGAGCGCTGCGTAGAGGGCCAGCGACCAGCCGTAGAGGCGGGCCGCCTCCTGCACGCTGCCGCCGCTTAGGGCTTGCAGGAAGCTGGGCGTGATGGGGTAGAGCAACCCTTCGCCTGCGACGTCCACGAAGAGGATCGCCAGCACCACCAGCAGGCCGGAGCGCACCATGGGCTCACTTTACCTACAAAAGTTTGGTTTGTCAAACTGTTTTGTCAATCGTAAATAGCGGTTCGCCAAACCGTTCGCCCTTTTGGCCTAAGATGGGGGGGTGGACGCCCTACGGCAGGAGTTAGCCCAGGCCCTGTGGCGGCTGAGCGAGGTGGCCTTCGCTGACTGGACAGGCTGGATGACCGAGATGGCCCAGATCCACGGCCTCACCCTGCGCGAGATCAACACGCTTTATGAGCTTAGTGTGGATGGATCGCTCAAGGTCTCCGAGATCGCCGCGCGCACCGGGCTCTCCAAGGCGGCGGCCAGCCAGATGGTCGAGCGCATGGTGCGGCAGGGGCTGCTCGAGCGCGCCGAGAACCCCGCCAACCGCCGGGAGAAGCAGGTGCGGCTGAGCCCCCAGGGCCGCACGATCACCCGGCAGTTCGACCAGGCTGCCCTCGAGCAGATCGTCAAGGTGCTCTCGCGTGTCCCCGACGAAAAAATCCGGCCCCTCCTTGGGGCCGTGAACGCGGCGCTGGAGGAGCTCGAGACCAGCCCGCCCGGGGGATAATTGCCGGCTACTCCTTCGTCTGCTCGTAGGGCTGGTGAAGCTGCACCGGCTTGGCCTTGCTGCGGCTGCCGGCGCGGATGTTGAGCCACTCGGTGAAGACCGCGAAGGCGATGGCGAAGTAGATGTAGCCCTTGGGGATCTTCTGGCCCAAGCCCTCGGCGATGAGGCTCACGCCGATGAGCAGCAAGAAGGACAGCGCCAGCATCTTGACCGCCGGGTGGCGGTTGACAAACTCGTAGATGCTCTTGGAGGCGAAGAGCATGATGCCTACGGCGATGATCACCGAGGCCATCATCACCGGCACGTAGGGGGTCATGCCCACGGCGGTGATCACCGAGTCGATGGAGAAGACTAGGTCTAGCAGCAGGATCTGGCCGATCACCGCGGCGAAGGTGGGGGCGACGCGGGCGCTGGCGTGGCCCTCCTCACCCTCGAGCTTCTCGTGGATCTCCTTGGTAGCCTTGTAGATCAGGAAGAGCCCACCTAGGAGGAGCACGATATCTTTGCCCGAGATATCTTGCCCCAGCACGGTGAAAAGCGTGGCCTTGAGGCCGATGATCCAGCCGATGGCCAGTAGGAACAACAGCCGCATGCCCGCGGCCAGCAAGAGCCCGGTCTGGCGGGCGCGGTCCTGCTGCGCTTTGGGCAGCTTGGAGGCCAAGATCGAGATGAAGATGACGTTATCCACGCCCAGCACGATCTCGAGCACGGTCAGCGTGAGGAGCGCGGTCCATATTTCGGGATTACTGATCCATTCCATATGAGTTCAAGCTTATTGGTGAGCACGATCTTATACCAGATTCGGTCAGTTCGTTCCCGAATGGGAACGCCGCCCCGCCAAGGCGGGGCGGTCGACCGAAGGGAGTGCTCTAGGATTCAAAAAGATAGCCTCTGAAGGTCTTTGGTTTGGGTGATTATCTTTTTGAATCCGGTATTAGGCCAGATGCGGCAGGCCGCTTGAGGGAACAATCGGCCCCGAGCCTGGCCCTGTAGCATGGGGAGCATGTGGGATCTGATCATCGTGGGTGCAGGTCCGGTGGGTCTTTCTGCTGCCATCGAGGCCAGGCGGGCCGGCCTACGGGCGCTGGTGCTGGAGAAGGGCACCCTGGTCAACACCATCCGTCGTTGGCCGGTGGAGACGGTTTTCTTCAGCGAAGCCAGGAACCTCGAGATCGGCGGGCACCCCTTTCCTTCGCTCGCTCCCAAGCCCACCCGCCGCGAAGCCCTGGTCTACTACCGCCGGGTGGCCGAGGTGGAGGGGTTGGAGGTGCGCACCTACACCGAGGTGAGGGGCATCGACGGCTCCGAGGGCAATTTCAGCGTTCGGTACAGGAGTCGGGAGGGGGAGGGCAGCCTCGAGGCCCGCTTCGTGCTGGTGGCTACGGGCTACTACGACACCCCCAACCGGCTGGGGGTGCCTGGCGAGCACCTGCCCCACGTGCGCTACGGCATCGAGGAGACCATAAGCTACTGGCAGCAGCAAGTGGTGGTGATCGGTGGCTCCAACAGCGCCGTCGAGACCGCGCTGGAGCTCTACCGCTCGGGGGCCAGGGTCACGGTGGTGCACCACGAGGCGGAGATCCGCCCCCGCGTCAAGTACTGGCTCAAACCCGACTTCGACAACCGGGTCAAGGAGGGCTCGATCCGGCTGCTGCTGAACTCGAGGGTGAAGGAGATAGGCCCGCGCAGCCTGACGCTGGAGCACGCTGGCTCGAGCCAGACCATCCCCGCCGACTTCGTGATCGTGCACATCGGTTACCGGGCAACGGATGGCCTGCTGCGCCAGGCGGGTGTCCGCTTCGACGAACGGGATGATCAGCCTGTACTTTCCGAGGCCTTCGAGACCTCGCTGCGGGGGTTGTTCGTGGCCGGTTCCGCCGGCTTCGGCTCGGATACCCGCACCGTGTTCATCGAGAATGGCCGCGAACATGCCAGGGTGGTGGTGGCGGAAATCGCCCGTCGGCTCGAGCTCGCCGCCCACTCCTGATTTTGCTGAAGGGAAATTCATGCAGTCCTACTGGATCCCAAGCCGCCGTGGGGTCAATCTGAGCCAGAAGCACAGAGGAGGACGCCCCCCTTTGGGACAGCGCAGCTGTGCACCAGGAGGACTGAGCGCGCATGAACCGCATGGTTGCATTGGGCTTGCTATTACTGGCTGCCGGATGTAAGACCGATCAGGGGGAGCCCCCGGCTGCCAAGTACAAGATCGAGCTGGTCAAGGACGTCAAGGCCGGGGTCATCTGGAGCCTCAACTTTGGCCCCGACGGCAGGCTCTACTTCACCGACCGCGATCGCTCCCGCGTCGAACTCTCGGCCCTCGACCTAGCCTCCGGCAACATCACCACTTACGCCTCCTCGGCGGCGGTGCGCGACGAGGGAGAGGGGGGTGTGCTGGGCCTCGAGCTCGATGCCAACTTTGCCACCAACAAGAAGGTCTACATCTGCTACTCCTACTGGAAAGACGGCGATTCCAGCGTCGAAGCCAACGCCCGCAACCGCGTCTCGAGTTTCGTGATCTCGGGTTCCAGCCTCACCGGTGAGCTCAAGCTCTTCGACGACATGCTGGGTTGGTGGAACCACAACGGCTGCCGGGTGCTGCTCTCGCCCGATAAGCAATACCTCTTCATCACCATGGGCGACGCGGCAGCGGCTCCCTCCAACGTCCCCGGCGAGCCCGACGACAGCCAAAAGGCCCAGAGCAAGAAGCTATTGGCCGGGAAGATCTTCCGCATCAAGCTCGACGGCTCCATCCCCACCGATAACCCCTTCTACAACGACCCCGAGGTGTCGGGGCAGGCCAAGGCCATGTGGACGCTGAGCCACCGTAACCCGCAGGGGTTGGCCTTCGACCCCGCAACCGGCAAGCTGTGGTCCACCGAGCACGGTCCCGATAAAAAGGACGAACTCAACCTGATCAAGCCTGGGTACAACTACGGCTGGCCCGACTGCATGGGCACAGACCCCTGTCCAGCCCACCCGCCCTACCAACCTGCCGCCAAGGAGTACTACTCCGACCGTACCATCGCCATCTCCGACCTGACCTTCTACCGCGCCGACGCCTTCCCCGCCTGGAAGGGCAGCCTCTTCTTCGTCACCCTCAAGACCGGGCGCATGTATCGCCTCGAGCTCAGCGGCGAAAGCATCGCCGAGGAGGAACTGATCGTCGGCAATCTAAACGACCAGGCCGGCTCTTATGGCCGCCTACGTGATGTGACGGTAGGCCCCGACGGCTTCATCTACTCCTCCACCGATGAAAGCAAGATTTACCGCATCGTGCCGGATGCTCAGTAGGCGCTTATGGCTAAACGCAAGGCGCAGGACGCCGATACGCTGTGGCCCTCGACAGACCACGGACAAGGGATATTGTCAGGGAGGGGTGTGCTCTAGGGTTTAGGCTTCAAACCTGAAGGGGCCCCTTACCGGAGCCCCTTCTGCGTCCTCGGTGTTCGTTACTGGTCGGTTGCTAGGGGGGCCGTGGCCTGCTTCTGGCGCGACTCGTGGGGCGGGAACTGCTTGAGGATGACCGCCAGGGCAGCGATGATCTGACCCACGAACATCACGATCCCGGCCACCAGCCGCACCGTGTCGGTCCCGCTCTTTAGGGTGAGCAGCAGCCCGACCACCCCCACGAACCACAGGAGCGTGCCCGTGGCAAACACCGAGTAGACGGTTCGCACGTGTTTATCGGTATGGGTATTTCTGCGCATGAACCACCTCCTCTAAGGCTCGAGGGTAGCAGGCGGCGCAGACGCCCTCGGTTCAAAACCTCATCCCGAACGTTACTGACTCGAGGGGCAGGGGGTGGGCTGGGGGTAACGCGGGGTCACAGCGAGGGCTAAACCAAGCGAAGGGCACCTAACAAGTCTTCGGCGAGACGTAACGTTTTATCTACGCTGGCTCCTCTTGACAAAACTTTACTTCAGGCTCTAGCTTTTTGAATAGAGCCATATTTCAGGAGAAGCCACCATGTCCAACGGCTGTCGCGTGGGTGTGGCAGGGGAGGCTGGCTGGCATCGGCCCTGGGGTCTGCTTCGGAGGTGAAGTATGCGTAAGTGGCTGGCTTTGGCATTTTTGGTGGTTGGAGCTATGGCTACCCTGGGCTCTGCCCTGGCTCAGGGCAAGGTCCGGCTGACTATCGAGAGCTGGCGCAACGACGACCTGAAGATCTGGCAGGAGACCATTCTGCCCGCCTTCATGAAGAAGTACCCTAACATCGAGGTGGTCTTCGCGCCCACCGCGCCCACCGAGTACAACGCGGTGCTCGACACCAAGCTCAAGGCCGGGACCGCCGGCGACCTCATCACCTGCCGCCCCTTCGACAAGAGCCTCGAGCTCTTCAACGCCAAGCAACTCGACAGCCTCAACGACCTTCCGGGCATGAGTAACTTCTCCGAGGTGGCCAAAGCCGCCTGGAGCACCGACGATGGCAAGACTACCTTCTGTGTACCCATGGCCTCGGTGATCCACGGCTTCCTCTACAACCGGGCCATCTTCCGTGAGCTGGGTTTGCAGGTGCCCACCACCGAGGCCCAGTTCCTGCAGGTGCTCCAGCGCATCCAGCAAAACGGGAAGTACAGCCCACTGGTTATGGGCACCAAGGACCAATGGGAGTCGGCCACCATGGGCTACCAGAACATCGGCCCCACCCTCTGGCGCGGTGAGACCGGGCGCAAGGGCCTGATCAACGGAACCCAACAGTACAACAAAGGTGGCTTTTTGCAGGCCTTCGAAGCCCTCGCCAGGTGGCGACCCTTCCTGCCCAGAGGCTATCAGGCCCTGGCCTACCCCGACGCGCAAAACCTCTTCGCCCAGGGCCGTGGGGCGATCTACCCCGCCGGTTCGTGGGACATCGGCGTCTTCCGCCAGATGAACCCCCGGCTCGAGCTCGGAGCCTTCAAGCCCTACACCTTCCCCAACCTAGGGGCTAACCAGTGCGTCATCAACGATCACCCCGACATCGCCATTGGCCTGAACTCGGCCAGCAAGAACAAGGAAGCCGCCCGCACCTTCCTCTCCTGGGTGGCCTCCGACGAGTTTGCTCAACTCTACGCCAACGCCCTGCCCGGCTTCTTTCCCCTGGCCAACGTCAGCTACACCGTTTCCGACCCCGTAGCGCAGGAATTCTTGAACTGGCGTAAGCAGTGCCAAGCCTCCTTCCGCACGGCCTATCAGATCCTCTCCCGCAACCCCAACCCCAACAACGAGAACGATCTGTGGAACGCCTCGGCGCAGGTTTTGAACGGCACCATGACCCCCAAACAGGCTGCCGACTACGTTCAGTCGCGGCTGGCCTCTTGGTACGGGCCGCAAAAGGGCAAGTAGCCCGGTAGCTCAGGCGGGGGCGCGGGCTTTTGCTTTTGTGCCCCCGCCAGCTCAGAGGGCCCCGTCACCATGAAGCGCAGATCCTTCCCCTGGCACATCGTGGTTTTTCTCGCCCCGGCGGTCTTCGTCTACACGCTGTTCATGGTCTATCCGTTGGTCGGATCGCTGGCCCTTTCGCTGCAAAACAAGACCCAAAGCGGTGCGGAGGTCTTTGTCGGGCTGCAGAACTACCTGACCTTGTTTACCAGCAAAAACTGGGCCCAGCCCTTCTGGAACGCCTTCTGGAACAACGTGGAGTTCTTCGCCTACCACATGCTCATCCAGAACCCCGTGGGCCTGTTCCTGGCGGTGCTGCTGGCCTCGAGGATTCACGGGGCCTGGCTTTACCGCACCATCATCTTCACGCCCACCATCTTGTCGGTGGTGATCATCGGCTTCGCCTGGAAGCTCATCCTCAACCCGGCCTGGGGCATTTCGCAGGGCATTCTCGACCTCCTCGGGTTGGGGCACCTCAACCAGCCCTGGCTGGGGCTCGAGTCCACCGCTTTGCCCACCCTTTCCCTGATCTCCGTATGGCAAAACATCGGCATCCCCATGATGCTCTTCCTGGCGGCGCTCATCCGCATCCCCGACGAGCTCATCGAGGCGGCGCGGGTGGACGGGGCGGGTGCGTGGACGGTGTTCTGGCGCATCCAGTTCCCTCTGATCTTGCCCACGGCGGGCATCGTGGCGGTGCTGACTTTCGTGGGCAACTTCAACGCCTTCGACCTGATCTACGCCACCCAGGGTGCCTTGGCCGGACCCAACTTCGCCAGCGACATCCTGGGAACCTTCTTCTTCCGCACTTTCTTCGGCTACCAGCTTCAGCCTGGCGACCCCTACATGGGGGCTACGGTGGCCGGGGTGATGCTCCTGATCATCCTCAGTGGCGTGCTGCTTTACCTCTTTGCTTGGCAGCGCCGATTGCAGAACATCCAGTTTTAGGAGAAGCGCCATGAGCCAAACGCATGGGAGGCTTGCATGAGCCGCACCAACTGGCCGGGAGTGCTGGGCGTGCACCTCGCCCTGATCGCCTACTCGCTGCTGGCGCTGTTCCCGGTGCTGTTGGTTGTCCTCAACGCCTTCAAGGACCGGCTGACGATCTTCAGCGCGCCCTACGCCCTGCCCAACGCTCAGACCTTTACCCTCGAGGGCTTCCGCACCCTGCAATCCACCGCCAACTTCCCCGCCTACTTCCTCAACAGCTTCATCGTCACGGTGGGGGCATTGGCGCTGATGATCCTGCTGAGCTCGATGGCCGCCTTTGCCCTGGCGGAGTACAGCTTTCGCTTCAACAACCTCATCGGCTTGTACCTGTCCATCGGGATTATGGTGCCCATCCGCCTGGGCACCGTGGGTATACTGCAACTGGCCAAGGACCTCGAGCTGGTCAATACCCTGTGGATTCTGATCCTGGTCTATACCGCCCAGGGCATCCCGCTGGCGGTGTTCGTGCTCTCGTCGTTCATGCGCCAGCTGCCCAGGGACCTCAAAGACGCCGCCCGCATCGACGGGGCCAGCGAATACCGCATCTATTGGCTCACCCTGCCCCTGATTCGCCCGGCCATCGGCTCGGTGCTGGCCATCTCAATGATTCCCATCTGGAACGACCTTTGGTTCCCGCTTATCCTCGCTCCCGGCGAGGCCACCAAGACCGTGGTGCTGGGGGCCAGCGTGTTTTTGGGCCAGTTCGTCAACGACTACAACGCGGTGCTGGCGGCTTTGACCCTGGCCATTGTGCCGGCGGTGCTGCTGTACTTCATCTTCTCGCAGCAGCTGATCCGGGGGATCACCTCGGGGGCGGTGAAGTGAGGTTGAATGCAAGACGCAAGGCTAGAGCACACAAGACACTGAACATCGGGGGAGGGAGCTTTGATGCGCGTAGGAATCGTGGGAAGCGGGGTGATGGCCGAGGTTCACGCGGCGGGCTGGCGCAGCACGGGGGCCGAGCTGGTGGGCTGTACTTCGGCTCACCTCGAGCAAGCCCTCCGGCTGGCCGAGCAGTTCGGCTTCGAGGTTTATCCGAGCTACGGTGAGCTGCTAAAGGCCGTGGACATCGTGGACATCTGCGTGCCCACCCACCTGCACAAGGCCATGGTGCTGCAGGCGGCTGGGGCTGGGAAGCACGTGATCTGTGAGAAGCCCATTGCCCTGAGCGTGCAAGACGGCCAGGAGATGATCGAGGCCTGTGAGCGGGCCGGAGTGCGCTTTTTCGTGGCTATGGTGGTGCGCTTTTTCCCACAGTATCGCCTGGCGCGTGAGCTGGTGACCAGGGGCCAGATCGGGAAGCTGGGGGTGATGCGGCTCAAGCGGGTCTCGTATCCTCCCCACAAGCCGGATGACAACTGGTACTTCGATGAGTCGCGCTCGGGCGGGATGGTGGTGGACCTGATGATCCACGACTTCGACTATGCCCGCTGGCTGGGTGGCGAGGTCGAGCGGGTTTTTGCCCACCTCTCCCGCAGCGCCGACGGCGTGGGGCGATACGCTCAGGTCATCCTGCGCTTCAAGTCGGGACCAATGGCGCTCATCGAAGGAGGGTGGGCCTACCCCCCGGGGGTGTTCCGCACCGCGCTCGACCTCGCGGGCACGGACGGTCTGATCGAATGGAGTTCCGACGAGCACGGCCCCGTGCGGAGCTTCGTGCTGCACAGGCCGGGTGAGGCAGCCTCGGTGGGCTTACCGGTGGTGGGTCTGGCCGAAGACCCCTACGCCATCGAGCTCCAGCACGCCTACCGCTCGATCCAGGCCGGTGCGCCCTTCGAGGTGAGCCCACAAGACGCCCTCGAGGCCCTGCGCCTCGCCCTGGCCGCCAAGGAATCCATCGCCACCGGCAAGCCCGTTTCGCTGTGAGGACGACATGCGTATCGGCATCCTGAGTTTTGCCCACCTGCACGCCGAAGGCTATCAGGCCCACCTCAAAAACATGCCAGGGGTCGAACTGGTCGGTTTTTCCCACGAAAACGCGGAGGAAGCTCGGCATTTCGCCCACGAATACGGCCTGAAGTGGTTCCCCCGCCACCAAGACCTGCTGGCCGAAGGACTCGACGGGGTGATCGTGTGCTCGGAGAATGCGCGCCACCTCGAGCTCGTCGAGCTAGCTGCCCAGGCCGGGTGCCACGTTCTATGCGAGAAGCCCATCGAAACCAGCCTCGCCGATGCCCTGGCCATGCGTGCGGCGTGTGAAGCCAACGGGGTTGGCTTCATGACCGCCTTCCCCATGCGCTTCGCTCCCTCGGTGCAGGCTGTCCGCTCCGCCATTCAGGAGGGCCGGCTGGGTCGCATCTTGGGGGTCAACGGCATCAACCACAGCGAGATTCCCAGGGCCCACCGGGCCTGGTTTGCTGAGAGGGAACTGGCCGGGGGTGGCGCGGCGATGGACCACATCGTCCACCTGGCCGACCTGCTGCGCTGGTACTTCGACGCCGAGGTCACCGAGGTCTACGCCGAGCTGGACAACCTCTTCTACCCTGGCGAGGTGGATGTCGACACCGCCGGGCTCCTGCTGGTGTCGCTTTCCAACGGGGTTCGGGCCAGCATCGACTGTAGCTGGAGCCGCCCTACCTGGTATCCGCGCTGGGGCCATCTCAAGATGGAGGTGGTGGGGGAGGGGGGCACGATGGTGCTGGACGCCTTCGCCCAGCACCTCACGCTCTACGCGCGTCATGGGTCGCACCCGGTGAGCTGGGTGGGCTTCGGCCCTGACCCCAACCGGGCTATGCTGGGGGAGTTCATCGCCAGCATCCGCGAGCACCGACAACCCAGCGTGACCTGGAACGATGGCTTCCAGGCGCTGCGGGTGGCCCTGGCGGCTTACGAGTCCTCTGAAAGCTGCTCGGTGGTGGTGTTGTAACGGCTCCTGCAGCGCGGAAGCCACACTTGTCTCGAGCCGGGTGGTTGACACGGTATACCAAAGCCCCTTAGACTCACAGACGAGATGCCTGAGAGCCTCACCCTAACCCTGGTTGTAGTAGGCCTAGTAATTATCGGGCCTACGGGGGGTAGGGTGTAGCTATACGACCTACGAGCGCATCGCAAACCCCCGGATACCAACCGGGGGAAGTTTTTTTGAAGGGGAGTGGGTATGAACGGAGCGGCGGCAATCCTCAAAGCGCTGGAAAGACAAGGGGTGACTACCATCTTTGGGCATCCGGGAGGTACCATCATGCCCACCTACGATGCCCTCTACGATTCTCCCATCCGGCACATCCTGGTGCGGCACGAACAAGGCGGGGTCCACGCCGCCACCGCCTACGCCCGCGCCAGTGGCAAGGTGGGCGTGGTGATGGCGACCTCGGGGCCGGGGGCACTGAACTTAGTCACCGGGCTACAGGACGCCCTGATGGACTCCACTGCCGTGGTAGCCATCACGGGCAACGTGCCGCAGGCGCTCATCGGCACCGATGCCTTTCAGGAAGCCGACGTGTGTGGCATCACCCAGCCGGTTACCAAGCACAACTTTCAAATCCGTGACGTGGGCGACATTCCCCGGGTGATTGCCGAGGCCTTCTACATCGCCTCCACGGGTCGCCCTGGGCCGGTGCTCGTTGACGTTCCCAAAGACGTGCAACTCGCGCCCTTCAGCGGCAGCTTCGACGTCGAGATCAACCTTCCCGGTTACAGGCCCACCTTCAGGGGGCACCCCCGCCAGATCGAGCGGGCGCTCGAGGCGCTCGAGAGGGCCAAAAAACCCGTCCTGATGGTGGGCGGCGGGGCCCAGCACGCCTCGGCTGAGCTCATCGCCTTCGCCGAGAAGACGGGTATCCCGGTGATCCCCACCTTGATGGGGCTGGGGGCCTTCCCCGGTACCCACCGGCAGTTTCTGGGCATGCCCGGCATGCACGGTTCGGTGGCGGCCAACTGGGCCATCCACAACGCCGACACCATCTTGGCCATCGGCCTGCGCTTCGACGACCGGGTGACCGGCAAGGTTTCGCGCTTTGCCCCCAACGCCCACACCATCATCCACGTCGATATCGACCCCGCCGAGATCGGCAAGTTGGTGAGCACCGCCATCCCGGTGGTGGGCGATGCTAAATGGGTGGCCGCCGAGCTGGCCAAGGGAGCCAAGAAGCTCTCCATCGCCGAGTGGTGGCAGCAGGTGGACGAGTGGCGCACCAAGCACCCCTTTAGCTGGAACCCCAAACCCTACTTACAAAGCCAGGAGGTCATTCACGCTTTCTGGGAGGCCACCGGGGGCAAAGCGGTGGTGACGAGTGGGGTGGGGCAGCACCAGATGTTCACCGCGCAGTTCTTCAAGTTCGACCAGCCCCGCTCCTGGATCAACTCCGGCGGGCTGGGCACCATGGGGGTGGGCCTGCCCTTCGCCATCGGCGCGGCGCTGGCGAGGCCTGGCGAACTGGTCATCGACTTCGACGGCGACGGCTCCTTCCAGATGACCCTGCAGGAGCTGGCTACGGTGAAGAAGTACAACCTCCCCGTCAAAATCGTCATCCTCAACAACGGATTTTTGGGTATGGTGCGTCAGTGGCAAGACCTCTTTCACGCTAGGCGCTACAGCGAGGTCTACCTCGCCGACTCCAACCCTGACTTTGCCAAACTGGCTGAAGCCTACGGCATCAAGGGTCTGACCCTCAGCGACAGGGGCAAGCTGGCCGAGGCGGTGCAGGAGGTGTTGGAGCACGATGGCCCGGTGCTGCTCGACTGCCGCGTACACCACGAGGAAGGCGTGTTCCCCATGATTCCTTCGGGTGGGGCCGCCGAGGACATGATCATCGAGAACCCGCGCGAGGCGGTGGAAGCCGGTGATTGACCGGTAGACAGGAGAATTCATGCGACACGTGGTTTCGGTTTTGGTTCAGGATAAGCCCGGCGTCCTGCAACGCATCGCGGGTCTGATCGCCCGCCGGGGTTTCAACATCGAGTCGCTGGCGGTGGGCCGCACCCACCAGGAAGGGCTCTCGCGCATCTCGCTGGTGGTGACGGGCGACGACCGGGTGCTCGAGCAGGTCGAGAAGCAGCTCAACCGCCTGATCGAGGTCATCAAGGTCACCGACCACTCCGAGCCCCACGTCGAGCGGGAACTGGCGCTGGTCAAGGTGGCAGTGCCGGGTATGGAGGAGCGGCTGGAGATCAAGGACATCGCCGAGGCTTTCCGCGCCCGCATCGTGGACGTGGCGCGAAAGTCCATCATCTTCGAGCTCACCGGCGACTCGGTCAAGGTACACAACTTCATCGAAGCCATGCGGCCTTATGGGCTGATGGAGGTCATGCGTACCGGAGCGGTCGCGCTCTCGCGCGGCGAGCAGGTCTTGAAGGTACGCGAGAAGAAAGCGGCAGTTTAAGGCAGGCCTCACGGGCCTGCTTTTTGGGTCGAAGGACATAACGGTATACGAAAGGGGAGCAAGTACATGAAGATCTATTACGACTCCGACGCGGACATCGGCTTCATCAAGGACAAGACCGTGGCCATCCTGGGTTTCGGTTCGCAGGGTCACGCCCATGCGCTAAACCTGCGTGACTCCGGTATCAAGGTAGTCGTGGGCCTGCGCCCTGGTAGCCGCAACGAGGCCAAGGCCCGGGGGGCGGGGCTCGAGGTGCTCCCCGTAGCCGAAGCGGTGAAGAAGGCTGATGTGGTGATGGTGCTGCTCCCCGACGAGACTCAGGGCAAGGTCTACCGCGAGGAGATCGAGCCGAGCCTCAAGGAAGGTGCGGCGCTGGCCTTCGCCCACGGCTTCAACATCCACTTCGGCCAGATCAAGCCCCGGCCCGACCTCGACGTGTGGATGGTAGCCCCCAAGGGCCCTGGTCACCTCGTGCGCAGCGAATACGAGAAAGGCTCGGGCGTACCCAGCCTGGTCGCCGTCTATCAGGACGCTTCCGGCTCGGCCCTACCCACCGCGCTGGCCTACGCCAAGGCCAACGGCGGCACCCGCGCCGGGACCATCCAGACCACCTTCAAAGACGAGACCGAGACCGACCTCTTCGGCGAGCAGACCGTGCTGTGCGGTGGCCTGACCCAGCTCATCGCCGCAGGCTTCGAGACGCTGACCGAAGCCGGATACCCCCCCGAGATGGCCTACTTCGAGTGCCTGCACGAGGTCAAGCTCATCGTGGACCTGATCTACGAATCTGGCTTTGCAGGAATGCGCTACTCCATCTCCAACACCGCCGAGTACGGCGACTACACCCGCGGCCCCATGGTGATCAACCGCGAGGAGACCAAAGCCCGCATGCGCGAGGTGCTGCGGCAGATCCAACAGGGCGAGTTCGCGCGGGAGTGGATGCTGGAGAACCAGGCCGGCCAGCCCGTGCTCAGCGCCAACCGCAACTACTGGAAGAGCCACCCCATCGAGCTTGTCGGCCCCAAGCTCAGGGCCATGATGCCCTTCTTGAAGTCGCGCTTTAGCAAGGAAGAGGTAGCGGGGGATTAAACCGTCATGGGCGTACGCTTTGCGTCCTACGTCGTACGCCCAAGGCTTTTAGTAAGACCTATGGCGTAGGACATCGGGAGGTTTTCATGCGCCACATCCGGATTTTCGACACCACGCTTCGGGACGGGGAGCAATCCCCTGGCGTAGCCCTTTCCTTGCAGCAGAAGCTCGAGATCGCCCACGCCCTGGCCCGCCTTAACGTCGACATCATCGAAGCGGGTTTTCCGGTGAACGGGGCCAGCGAGTTCGAGTGCGTTTCTCGGATCGCCCAGGAGGTGCAGGGGCCGGTGATCTGCGCCCTGGCCCGCACCCACAAGCTCGACATCGAGCGGGCTGCCGCCGCGCTCGAGCCCGCCGAGAAACGTCGCATCCACGTTTTCACCAGCGCCAGCCGGGTGCACCTGGAGTACATGCTCAAGAAGACGCCCGAGCAGATCATAGAACTCACCGATGAGATGGTGCGCTACGCCCGTACTTTCACCGACGACGTGGAGTTCAGCGCCCAGGATGTCATGCGCGCCGACTTCGACTTCGTGCTGCGCCTCTACGATACCGCCATCGCCGCCGGGGCTACCACCATCAACATCCCCGACACCACCGGCTATGGCACGCCGCTGGAGTACGGCGCCCTCATCAAGCGTATCCACGACGAGGTGGTGCGCGGGCGCGACGTGCACATCTCCGCCCACTGCCACGACGACCTGGGCATGGCCACCGCCAACAGCTTGGCGGCGGTGGAGAACGGTGCGACCCAGATCGAGTGTACTATCAACGGCATCGGAGAGCGGGCCGGGAACACCGCCTTGGAGGAGGTGGTCATGGCCCTCTACGTGCGCCGCGACCACTACCAGGCCGAAACCCAGATCAACACCCGCGAAATCTACCGCATCAGCCGCATGATCGAGCGCTACACCGGCATGGTGGTGCAGCCCAACAAGGCCATCGTGGGCGACAACGCCTTCGCCCACGAGTCGGGCATCCACCAGGACGGGGTGATCAAGAACAAAGAGACCTACGAGATCATGAACGCCGAGTTGGTGGGCCGCGAGGCCGCCGTGCTGGTGCTGGGCAAGCATTCGGGCCGGGCCGCGGTCAAGAAGGCCCTGCACGACCTGGGCTACAAACTCGACGAGAGCCAGATGCAGACCGTCTTCCAGCGCTTCCGCGAGATCGTAGATCGCAAAGGTCCCATCTCCACCGAAGAGCTGCGGGCTTTGGTCGAGAGCGAGACCGCGCCCACCGCGCATTTATTTGCCATCGAGCAGCTTCAGTTCTTCTCCGGCTACGGCATGCTCCCCACCGCCACCGTGCGCCTGAAGACCCCCAAGGGTGAGGTGACCACCACGGCAATCGGGGACGGTCCGGTAGACGCGGTTTACAAGGCACTCGCCGAGGCCATCGAGATCCAGCCCGAACTCGAGCTCTACCGCGTGGAGGCGGTCACCGGCACCACCGAGGCGCTGGGCGAGGTCACGGTCAAGCTCAAGCTGGGCGAAGTGCTCGCCACCGGCCACGGCATCTCGCCCGACATCATCGAGGCTTCGGCCCGCGCTTACCTGGATGCGGCCAACAAGCTGGTGGCCGGGCAGGCGGCCAAGCACCCGCCGAGCCTGGACGAGGTGCAGGCCAAGGGCATCGTGCGCTGAAGCTTTCTTCCGGAAGCCGGAACGGTTGTCCAGATTGGCTACCGGCAGAAGCCAGGACTTGGCCGACCTAGAGAGCTTGGAGTAGATATGATCGAAATCCTCGATACCACCCTGCGCGACGGCACCCAGGGGCAGGCCGTGAGCCTCTCCAGCGACGACAAGGTGGCCATTGCCCGGCGGCTGGCGGCCTTCGGCGTGCCCCTCGTCGAGGGCGGCTGGCCGGGGTCGAACCCCAAGGACGCGGAGTTCTTCGCCCGCATGCGGGGCGTGGACCTGGGCCAGACCCGGCTGGTGGCCTTCGGCTCGACCCGGCGCAAGGGGCTCCGTCCACAAGACGACCCTTCGGTGCAGGCCATGCTGGAGGCCCACACCCCGGTGGTCACGGTGGTCGCCAAGTCCTGGGACTTCCACGTCACCGAGGCGCTCGAGGTGAGCCTGGAGGAGAACTTGCGCATGATCGAGGAGACTTACCGCTACCTGGTGAGCCAGGGCCGGCGGGTCATCCACGACGCCGAGCACTTCTTCGACGGCTTCAAGGCCAACCGGGGCTATGCGCTGGCGACGCTCGAGGCCGCCGTGCGTGGCGGGGCCGACACGCTGTGCCTGTGCGACACCAACGGCGGCAGCCTGCCCGAGGAGGTCGCCGAGATCACCCGCGCTGTCGTGGAGGCTTTCCCCAGCGTGCGCATTGGCATCCATCCCCACAACGACGGGGAACTGGCGGTTGCCAACGCGCTGGCTGCCGTGCGGGCCGGGGCGACCCACGTGCAGGGCACCATCAACGGCTACGGGGAGCGCTGCGGCAACCTCAACCTCACCAGCACCATCCCCAACCTCATCCTCAAGTACGGGCTCGAGCTTGAGGGCATCAGCCGGGGAAAGCTCACCGAGCTGCGCGAGGTCTCGCACTACGTCGACGAGCGGGCTAACCTCACCCCCAACCTGCGGGCCCCCTACGTGGGCGACGCGGCCTTCGCCCACAAAGGCGGCATCCACGTCTCGGCGGTGCTGAAGAACCCGCGCACCTATGAGCACGTGCCCCCCGAGGCGGTGGGCAACACAAGGCGGGTACTGGTTTCCGACCTCTCGGGCCGAAGCAACCTGCTCGCCAAGCTGGCCGAGGCTGGGGTGCAGCTGCCCAAGGAGACGGCGGGGGCACTCTTGGAGGAGGTCAAGCAGCTCGAGCACGCCGGCTACTCCTTCGAGGGCGCCGAGGCGAGCTTCTACCTGCTGGCCCACCGGCTGCGTGGGGGCAAGCTCCCCTTCGAGCTGATGGGCTTCAGCGTCTTCATGCACGCCAACGACGACCGCCCCGACAGCCCCACCTGGGCCGAGGCCACGGTGCGGGTGAAGGTGGGGGAGAGCGTGCAGCACACGGCGGGGGAGAGCAAGTTCGGCCCGGTCTCGGCGCTCGACATCGCCTTCCGCAAAGCGGTGCAGGCCTTCTACCCCGAAATTGGCGAGATCGAGCTCTCCGACTACAAGATGCGCATCCTCAGCGGGCAGGAGAGCGGTACGGCGAGCGGGGTGCGGGTCATGATCGAGATGCACCGCGCCGGAGAGCGCTGGACCACCGTAGGTGCAAGCCGCAACAGCCTCGAGGCTTCCCTCAAGGCCCTCACCGATGGCTATGCCTATGCGCTGGTGAAAGCCCAGCCGGTGCCGCAGGACTGATGCCCCAAAACCCTTGGCTATCGGCTATGGGCTTTCTTCGCCGCCTGCACCAGCCGCACGAACTGGATCAGCCGGGGGAAGCGCCCCCAGCGCTTGCGGTCGCCGGCGATGCGCACCAGCCACTCCAGGCCCAGCCGTTGGAATAGCGGATGTACGCGCTTGACCTCGCCCGAGAGCACGTCCAGCATCCCACCGATGCCGATGGCTACCCTGGCTCCCAACCGGGCCTTGTTGCGGTAGATGAACAAATCCTGGCGCTCGCCCATGCCCACCAGCAGCAGGTCGGGTCGAGCCTGGGCGATCCGCTCGACTATCGGGGCTTCGTCCTTGAAGTAGCCGTCTTGCACCCCGACGACCTGGATTCCCCAGCGGGCTCGAGCCTTCTCGGCAGCTTTCTGGGCCACGCCGGGCCTGGCTCCCAGGAAGAAGACCCGCAGCTTGGGGCCGAAGCGCTCGAGCAGAGCCGGGACCAGGTCGGCTCCGCTGACGCGCTCTGGCAACTGCTGCTTGCTCAGCTGGCGCACTGCCCACACGATGCCCACGCCGTCTGCCGTCACCAGCTCGCTCTCCCGTGCGGCTTGCACGAGCTCGGGGTCGCCCTGAGCCCGCACCACGTACTCCGGGTTGAGGGTGATGACCTGATGGGTTCCAGGCGACTCCAGCATCTCCCCGATGCGCGCGACGGCCTGCTCGAGGCTGACGAGGTCTACCGGGAGGCCGAGCACTTCTACCCTTTGCATCATTCCCCCCGGCGGCCAAAGCGGTAGACCGGGCGGTCTTTGCTCAGGCCGTGTTCTTTTGCCCCCAGCACCCGCACCTCCTTGAGCTCGGGGATTACGTCTTCAACGCCGATCAAGCTGGCCAGGGCCAAATCCTCGCTGCGGCCCATGCGGTAGCGGCGCTGCCCGGCGGCGCTGGCGAAAAGCCCCTCCTGGGGGTCGGGAAAGGCTCTGAGCAGGCTCGAGGCCAACAGCGCGCCCTCGAGGTGCTCCGCTTTGGTGAGCTGCTGGATGCGCCTGGCCAGAAACCCCGCCGCCAGGATGTTCCCCAGGCTGGGTTCCCCACTCGCGTCGGAGGCGCACACCAGCGCTACTTCCTCGCGGGCTTGGAGGCTGGCTTCCACCACTGCTTTGGCATTGCGGAAGTAGCCCAACATTACCCGTGTGTCGCTGGGGGCCAGGGCCTTGCAGAGGGTATAGGCGAAGACGATGGCCCGCTTGCCGCTGAAGTCGATCTTGAGCAGGTCCCGCAGGGAAAGGCTGTGGTGGAAGCCCTCGGGTGGGATGCCCTCTTCTTCGCCCAGCAGGACGTCGCCAGGCTGTGCCAGTGACCGGGCCGATCGGACGCTCGGTGCGACCCAGACTTCGCGGGCCCCCTGGCTGAGCAAGGCTCCGATCGCGCTGCCGTGGAAAACCGCGACTGCGATGATCTGGTCGGTATAACTGTCCTTGTTTCGTTGAAGGTCGACCCGCAAACGCATCACGGCATATTATCAGGGATCGGCGGATGAGCTCAGCCCCGCAGCAGCAACACTGGGCCTTCCTCGAGCGGGGGCAGCTCCTTGAGGCTCTCCAGGCCAAAGAGCTCCAAAAAGCGCTCGGTGGTGCCGTAGAGCTTTGGTCGGCCTATGGCCTCCTTTTCGCCTACTACGCGGATCAGTTCGCGCTCGAGCAACCCCTCGAGCACCCCGTCCACGCTGCGCCCACGCACGGCCTCGAGTTCGGCGCGGGTGATGGGCTGCTGGTAGGCCACGATGGCCAGCACCTCCAGCGCGGCCCGCGAAAGCCGGGGCGGATTGGGCCGCAGGACCCGCTCGACCGCATCCAGGTGCGCTGGGTGGACCACCAGTCGCCACCCCCCGGCCACCCGCTCGATTTGCACGCCGATGGGATGCTGGAGGAGCCAGTGCTCCAGGCCCGCCAGCTCCCGCACAACGGCCTCCTCCGGCGCGAGGGCCGAGAGCTCGGCCAGGCTCACCGGACGCCCTGCGGCGAAGAGTACCGCCAGTAACTGTGCCTGCGCTGCGTTCATGATGTCTTGAGCCAGGGTGGAAAACGGACAACTCCGCCCCTCAACCCTGGCTATACTACCAGTATGCCTAGCTTCAACTACAAAGCTCGTGATCGTGAGGGGCGCCTGATCGCTGCGGTGATCGAAGCCGAGGACATTCGCACGGCTGCCCGCTCCCTTCGTGACAAGGGCTTTTTCGTCGCCGAGATCAAGGAGCAGGGCCGGGGTTTACAGGCGGAAATCAAGCTCCCCGGCCTCGAGCGCGGCCCCGGCCTCAAGGACCTCGCGGTCTTCAGCCGCCAGCTCGCCACCATGCTCTCGGCGGGGCTGCCCATCGTGCAGTCGCTGGCCATCCTCGAGAAGCAGACCGAGAACAAGAAGTTCCGCGAGATCATCAAGGAGATCCGCACCGAGGTGGAGGGTGGAACCACCTTCAGCGACGCGCTTTCCAAGCACAGGCTCTTCTCGCGCCTGTACATCAACCTGGTCAAGGCTGGGGAGACCTCGGGCACCCTCGACGCCATCCTCGACCGGCTGGCGACCTTCCTGGAGAAGGACCTCGAGCTGCGCGGCAAGATCCGCTCGGCCCTGACCTATCCCGCTATCGTCTTCGTCTTCGCTGTCGGCGTGACCTACTTCCTGCTGACCGGGGTGGTTCCCCAGTTTGCCGGGATTCTGACCGGGCTCGGTTCGGAGCTGCCCCTGCTGACGCGCCTCCTGATTGCCATCTCCGACGCATTGCGTGCGGGCACGTTGTTCATCGTTCTCCTGGCCATCGTGGGCTTCTTCGCTTACCGCTCTTACTACCGCACCGAGCAGGGACGCCGGGTGATCGACCGCATCAAGCTGCGGATGCCGGTCTTCGGCAACCTCAACAAGAAGAGCGCCCTCGCTCGCTTCTCGCGCACCTTCGGCCTGCTCATCACCAGCGGCGTCAACATCGTCGAATCGCTCGACATCACCAAGGGCACGGCGGGCAACGCCATCATCGAGGACATCCTCGAGGAGACCAAGACCACCATCCAGGCCGGTGAGCCCGTCTACGCCACCATCCAGGCTTACCCCCAGGTCTTCCCGCCCATGGTGGGCTCGATGATCGCCATCGGCGAGGAGACCGGCGCGCTCGACGTGATGCTGCAGAAAATCGGCGACTTCTACGAGCGCGAGGTGGACGAGGCCGTGAGCAGCCTCACTGCGGCCATCGAGCCCATCATGATCGTGTTCTTGGGGGGCGTGGTGGGCCTGATCGTGGCGGGGATGTTCCTGCCGCTGTTCCAGATCATCAACACCCTTTCCAACCAGTAAGCCTGAGGGCGTTAAACTGGGTGGGTATGCCGCACGTGCAATCTGAAATCTTCATCCCCAAGCCGCCCACCCACGTCTACGCCTGCGCCAAGGACCTCGCGGGGCTCAAGCCCTACCTCAAGGACGTCCAGAGCTTGCAGGTGCTCGAGGACCACGGCAACCGCTCCAAAAGCGAGTGGGTGGCGGTGGCGATGGGCAAGAAGGTGCACTGGATCGAGGAGGAGGAGTGGTTCGACGCCGAGCTGCGCAACCGCTTCAGAAGCCCCGAGGGCGATTTCGACAAGTACGAGGGCAGCTGGGTCTTCGAGGAGGCCGACGGGGGTACGAGGGTCAGGCTCGAGCTCGAGTACGAGCTCAATATCCCCATCTTCGGCGGGCTGCTGCAAAAGCTCGTGCTCAAGCTGATGAAGGAAAACTGCGACGGGCTGCTGGCCGGGCTCAAGGAGCGGGCCATGGCCTGAGGCGGGGGTGGCTCGAGGTATACTCGACCCATGACCTTCGTCGTGCGATGTTGAGCTGAACCCGCCGCCGGGTGTCTGGTGCCGCCATGCCCAGGCCCGGCGTTTTCAATACCCACACCAGGCCAGCCTCGAGCCAAACTGAATCAGGAGACCCCGATGCCTCTGCAGATTTACAACACCCTCACCCGCCAGAAAGAGCCCTTCGTGCCCGGCACGCCCGGCTACGTGGGTATCTACTTCTGCGGCCCCACGGTCTACGGCGACCCCCACCTAGGCCACGCCCGCGGCCCCATCACCTACGACGTGCTCAGGCGATGGCTGGAGCATAGCGGCTACAAGGTGCGCTTCGTCTCCAACATCACCGATGTGGGCCACCTCGTAGACGACGCCGACGAGGGCGAGGACAAGGTGCAGAAGCGGGCTAAGCTCGAGCGGCTTGAGCCGATGGAGGTCGCCGAGAAGTACATGTGGGCCTACTTCGACGACATGAGGGACCTCAACGTGCGCCGCCCCGACATCGCTCCCCGCGCCGCCGGGCACATCCCCGAGCAGATCGACCTCGTCCAACGGCTGCTCGAGCGCGGCTACGCCTACGTGCGCGGCGGTTCGGTCTATTTCCGGGTGAGGGCCTGGCCCAGCTTCGGCAAGCTCGCCAACCGCCAGCTCGAGGAGCAGGAGGCTGGAGCACGGGTGGAGGTGCGCGAGGAGAAGGAGGACCCCCGCGACTTCGCGCTGTGGAAGAGCGCCGACCCCGAGCACATCATGCGTTGGAAGAGCCCTTGGGGCGAGGGTTACCCTGGCTGGCACATCGAGTGCAGCGCCATGAGCCTGAAGTACCTGGGCGAGGGTTTCGACATCCACTCCGGCGGCATCGACCTGCAATTCCCCCACCACGAAGCCGAGATCGCCCAGGCCGAGGCGGCTGGTTACCGCTTCGCCCGCTACTGGATGCACCACAACCACGTGTTGCTGGGCGGCGAGAAGATGGCCAAGAGCACCGGCAACTTCGTGGTGCTGCGCGACCTGCTCACCCGGCACGAGCCCATCACGGTGCGCTTCTACCTGCTGAGCAGCCACTACCGCAGCGTGATGGACTTCACCTGGGAGGGCCTCGAGGCCGCCAAGCAGGGCTACATGCGCCTGCTCAACGCCTACCGCGAGATCCGCCGCCAGGTTGCCGAAGCCCCGGCTGGGCGGCATGCCGGGCTCGAGCAGGCCATCGACGCGCTCGAGACCCGCTTCGCCGCCGCCCTCGACGACGACCTCAACACCGCCCAGGCCCTGGCCGCACTCTTCGAGTTCGTCACCGAGTTCAACCGCGCCATGCCGGACAAGCCAGGCCGGGACACGCTGGCGCGGGCCGAGGAGGTCTTCGGCAGGCTGGGTGAGGGGGTGCTGGGCCTGTTCCCCAAGCGGGTGCTCGAGGCCAGCCTGGGCGGCGAATTGCTCGACGGCCTCATCAAGCTGCTGCTCGAGATCCGCGAGGAAGCTCGCCGCGAGCGCAACTTCACCCTCTCCGACCAGATCCGCAACCGCCTCGCGGAGCTCGGCCTCGCCGTGGAGGACACCCGGGAAGGGCCGAAGTGGAAGGTAGGGGTGTAGGTAGCTGGGGGTCAGGACGTTCTGCGTTAGGCGTCCAGCACTCCAAAAGCGCTAGTATGTGTTGCGTGACCCCGCTTGCCTACTTCGAATCCCACCTTCCCAGCATCCTCGCCGACCTCGAGGCCATCGTCTGCCTCGAATCCCCCTCCCACGACCTTCTGGGGCTCGAGGCCGTAGCGGCCTGGATCAAGACGCGCTTTGGCCGCTTCGCTGAGCTCAGGCACGAGGACAGCAAAAACGGTCCCATCTTGAGCCTGAAATTCGGCCACAGTGGCCCCAAGGTCCTTGTGCTGTGCCACTACGACACCGTGCATCCGCGCGGGGTCTTCGGGTGGAAGGTCGAGGGCGAACGGGCCTATGGTCCTGGCGTCTACGACATGAAGGGCAACATCGTGCAGCTCTTGTGGGCGCTGCGCGCCAACGACGAGATGGGCCTGGGGCTGCCGCGGCTCGAGCTGCTCTTCACCCCCGACGAGGAGGTGGGCTCGCCGGCTTCGCGCGAGGCCATCGAGACGGCGGCCCGGCGCAATGAGCTGGTGCTGGTGCTCGAGGCCCCCATGGGCAACGGTGACCTCAAGGTCGCACGTAAAGGCACGGGCATGTACACCCTCACCGCCCAGGGCAAGCCCGCCCACCAGGGCGTCGAACCCGAGAAGGGCGTCAACGCGGTGGTCGAGCTGGCCCACCAGATTCTCAAGATCGTGGCCCTGCAGGACTGGGAAAAGGGCACTACCCTCGGCCCCAACAAGGTCCAAGGCGGCACCGCCGTCAACGTGGTGGCCGCCGAGGCCTCGGTGACGGTGGACTTCCGGGTGTGGACCATGGCCGAGTACGAGCGCCTCGAGGCGGCTTTCAGGGGCCTGCAGCCCGTCCTGCCCGGCGCGCGGCTGCGCCTGAGCGGCGGCCTCAACCGCCCGCCCATGGAGCCCAGCCCGGCCTCGCTGGAACTCTTCGAGCGGGCCAGGCGCGTCGGGGCTTCGCTGGGCCTCAGCCTGGGCGCGGGTCGCGTGGGGGGCGGCTCCGACGGCAACTTCACCGCTGCGCTGGGCGTGCCCACCCTCGACGGCCTGGGTCTTTTCGGCGCGGATGCCCACCAGCTCACCGAGCACGTCGTCATCCCCGAGATCCCCCGCCGCACCGCGCTGCTGTCAGGTCTGCTGGCCGACCTGGCGGCTTGCTGAGGAGCCCACATGCTCAGCCCGAGCGCCCAAAAGGTTCAGGATGTCCTTCGCGAGCGGGGCTTTGGCGAACTCGAGGTCGTCGAGATGCCCGTCTCCACCCGCACCGCCCAGGAAGCCGCCGACGCGGTGGGGTGCAGCGTGGGCCAGATCGTTAAGTCCCTCATCTTCCGCGGGGCGGAGTCGGGCAGGCCCTACCTGCTTTTGGTCAGCGGCTCCAAGCGCGTGGACGAGGTGAAGGTGGGGGAGAGGCTGGGGGAGCGGCTCGAGCGGGCCAAGCCCGACTGGGTGCGCGAAGTGAGCGGCTTCGCCATCGGCGGGGTGCCCCCGGTGGGTCACGCCACTCCCCTCGAGGCCCTCATCGACCCCGACCTGCTGCAATACGAGCAGGTGTGGGCCGCGGCGGGCACGCCTAACGCCCTCTTCGCACTCACCCCCCAGCAACTCGTGGCCCTGACCGGTGGCCGCGTGATGGCGGTAAATTAGGCTCATGTTCGGCTTTTTCAAACGGGACGAGCACGTCAAACCCGAGGGCGATCGGGTGCTGTGGGTGCGGGTGCGGCTGCTCAAAAGCGGCGAGATCGTCGAATTGCGCCTGACCAAAGGCGGTGAAATCTCCGTCGACGAGGGCGGGGGCTACTACGTGCGCAAGCACATCATCGGGCCGAAGAGCCTCGAGCGGGCTACGCTGGAGATCTGGTTTAACCGGGCCTACAAACCCACCCGCAAGGTGGTTGAAGGCGGTGAGTTGATACCTATTCGCGAGTGGAAGTGATACCAGATTCGGCATTGACGATCAAACCTCGATTGCCCGACCCCATTCCGCCAGGAAAGCACGGGTGTTTTGTTGGGTGAGCTTTTGCCGCAGGGCCTCGAGCTTGTCTGCTTCCCCGTGCACCAGCGCCACCCGCTGCTCGCCCTCGAGCCAGCGAAGCAGCTCGTCCTGCCCGGCATGGCCGGAGAAGCCGCCGAGGGTGTGGGTGTGGGCCCGCACGGGCACGTCCTCACCGAACATGCGTACCCTCTGGGCTCCTTCGATCAGCAGTCGCCCCAGCCCTCCCCTGGGCTGGTAGCCGGTGATCACCAGGGCGTTGTTTTCCCCCGGTAGACCGTGGCGCAGGTGATGCAGGATGCGTCCTCCAGCCAGCATCCCGCTTCCGGCGATGATGACCAGGGGGCCTTCGAGCTCATTGAGGGCCTTGGAGTCCTCCACGCTCTGGGTGTACTCCAACCTCCTGGGCCTGAAGGGATCGCGTCCTTGGCGGTAAAGCGCTCGCACCTCCTCACTGAGGTATTCGCGCACCGAGGGGTAGATGTCGCTGATCTTGGAGGCCATGGGCGAATCAACGAAGACCCGGACGCTGGGGATTTGGCGCTTCTCCTCGAGGTCGCGCAGGTAGAACAGGATTTCCTGGGTGCGCTCGAGGGCGAAGCTGGGGATGAAGACCTTGCCCCCCTTGTCCAGGGTCTCCGAGAGGATGTGGGCGAACTCGGCGATGGTTTCGGGGAAGGGGCGGTGCGAGCGGTCGCCGTAGGTGCCCTCGCACAGCGTCAAGTCGGCGGGGGTGGCATCCTCGAGGTCGGGCAGCACCTCCTTGGCGCTGTGACCCAAGTCGCCGCTGAAGACCAGCCGTTTTCCCCCCGCCCTCACCTCGACGAAGGCGCTGCCCGGCAGGTGGCCTGCGTCGCCGAGCCGTACCCGGAGGGGTCCGAACTCGAGGCTTTGCCCCAGCGGGATGACCTCGAGCCGGGTATATAGCTCCCGCAGGTCGGTTTCATCCCAGTCCAGAGGTGGGGGCTGCTTGCCCTTGCGCAGCAGGCGGTCACGCTCCTCGCTCATGAGGTGCAGGGAGTCCTCGAGGATCACCGGCAGGAAGAGCTGTGTGGGTTTGGTGGCGTAAACCCTGCCTTTGTAGCCCCGCCGAATCAACAGCGGCAGGCGGCCTATGTGATCGTGATGTGCGTGTGAGATCACCACTGCATCAATCGTCGCTGGCTCGAAGCCAAAAGGCTCGTTGTTGCGGTCGTCCTCGGAACCTTGATAGGCTCCGCAATCCAGCAGCAAGCGGTAATTTTGGTACTCAACTAGATGGCAGCTTCCGGTGACGGTCCTGGCGGCTCCGTAGGGCGTGAGGCGCATGGGGCTAATCTACCACCGCTCAGCAATCTACCAGCCGGTATGCCATTAAGCGCCTTCAACCCCCACACTCTTGTGCCCAAAATGGACTTGTCGTGCGGGGAACTGCCTCTAGCAGCGCATTCTCTTGCCTTGACAGCGCCCTATCCCTGGTGTAACCTATTCGCTCGGACAAGGTTCAAGCCCTTAGTCCACGCCAACCATCGGGAATACCAAACGAGGCGGGCCACCCTAGCTCAATTGGTAGAGCACCCGACTTGTAATCGGAAGGTTGTCGGTTCGATTCCGATGGGTGGCTCCAAAATTCAGAAGTGGGGGCAGGTGCCCGAGCGGCCAAAGGGGACGGTCTGTAAAACCGTTGGCGCAAGCCTTCGATGGTTCGAATCCATCCCTGCCCACCATACACCTCATGCTCATGGCCTATAGCCGATGGCGCTGTCTGGCTATAAGCTGTAAGCTAGAGGTAGCGCGAGAGCGCCATGCGCGGGAATAGCTCAGTTGGTAGAGCATCTGCTTCCCAAGCAGAGGGTCGTGGGTTCGAGTCCCATTTCCCGCTCCACTTTATCTCCGTGCCGCTGATGAGCGGCACAGTCGGAGGTAAGCAAGCGCTGGAGTGCTCGGGTAGCTCAGCTGGTAGAGCACACCCTTGGTAAGGGTGAGGTCGTCGGTTCAAGCCCGATCCCGAGCTCCATAGCAGTACAGGCGCCGCCCGGTCACCGCTACGGGCGGCGTGCAAATGAAAAGGTGTGGCGCTGGCCTCACCGGCAGCGGAAGCCAAAGGAGGCAACCATGGCGAAAGGTGTATTCGAGAGGACGAAACCGCACGTAAACGTGGGGACGATCGGGCACGTAGACCACGGGAAGACGACGCTGACGGCGGCGATCACGTTTGTAGCGGCGGCGGCGAACCCGAGCATCGAGGTGCAGGACTACGACCAGATCGACAAGGCGCCGGAGGAGAAGGCGCGTGGGATCACGATCAACACGGCGCACGTGGAGTACGAGACGGCCCAGCGGCACTACAGCCACGTNGANTGCCCGGGGCACGCGGACTACGTGAAGAACATGATCACGGGAGCGGCACAGATGGACGGGGCGATCTTGGTGGTGTCTGGGACCGATGGACCGATGCCGCAGACGCGCGAACACATCCTGCTGGCTCGGCAGGTAGGGGTGCCGTACATCGTGGTGTTTTTGAACAAAGT